>NZ_POYH01000091.1:65438-81932 GCF_002899995.1 Acinetobacter sp. AKBS16
GTTTCCCCGATAAAGCCCGCTCGGTTAAATCAATCGTATATTTATTAAGTGAGTCACGTTGGTCTTCGTGATTATTACTCATGACTTTGTCACTACCTCGAATATTTTCAATTACTTTGCGTAAGCTGTCAGGAGTTACACCTACGGCACTTAAAATATTTTTTGTTTCACCAGTTTCTGCCAAGCCTAATAAAACCCAGTCAGTTGACAAAAATTCATCGCCAGCTTTTTGCGCGTATCGATCTGCCAAGTTGAGTGCTTTAACTGCTTCTGGGTTTAAATTGACATCGCCCGTCGGGTTGGCAATAGTCGGAGCATCTTTTAAAGCCTGCTCTAGCTTTTGTTTAAGTTCAGGTAACCGTGCACCTGCTTGTTGCAACAAACTAATATTGGACGGCTCTTCCAATAAAGTACTCAAAATATGAATACCTGCTATAGCTGTATGGTCTTTACCCATCGCTAAGGATTGAGCATCTGAGAGGGCTTGCTGCAAGCGGTTCGTAAATTTTTCAAATCGCATTCTTGTTATTCCTCACAACAAATTCGTACTTGTGTAATAGATGGGAACACTTTTTCGGATTTCAAATAAATTTTTATATATTTTTCATTAAGTTATAAAAAATACTGCGAGTAAAACTCGATTATAATATGGGTTTGTTTTGTATATATTTCAAGTACACTTCGGCTACATTTTATTAAATCTTGAATATTTATATTTACTCTCATCTATTTTATGGTCTTCACAAAGACTTCATTGAGAATTCGCGAATTAAGAATTAATTTATCTTGCCAATTCCATCCTGTTTTTGAAATTAAAAATGCGCTTAAAACATATTATATTAACAACTTGTCTTTTCAGCTCGACTCTAGCAATGGCGGAGTTACCCCAAGATTCAAGAAGACCCGGTGGTATTGCAGTTATTCCTTTAACTTCGGATATTACTCAGGTCACTTTTCAACACAAACCGGTTTTAATTAGCCAAGAAGAACAACAGCGTTATGCTGTTTTCGGTATTCCGTTATCTACTCCACTTGGTAGTGTTCAACTCGATACCAATAAAGCCCCTATTCAAATAGAAGTTAAATCTTATCCATATGCTGAGCAACGCCTTAAAGTTACCAATCAAGACTATGTAAATCCCAATCAAAGTCAATTAGATCGTTACGCTCAAGAAGCTAAAGAACAAAATGATGTATATAGTTCATTTACGCAAAGTTCGTGGCAAGCCTTACCAAAATTTATACGCCCAACTTCGGGTAAATTTACCAATTCTTTTGGAAGAAAACGCTTTTTTAATGGTGAAGAACGCGCTCCACACTCAGGTCTAGACATTCCAGCACCAATAGGCCAAAAAGTAGTTGCTCCAGCAGACGGTGTAGTCGTTCAAACAGGTCATTATTTTTTTAATGGGCAAACTGTATTAATCGATCACGGTCAAGGCTTAATTAGTATGTTTTGTCATTTAAGCGAGATAAAAGTAGAAAAAGGCCAACATATTCGTCAAGGGGAAACTTTAGGTCTAGTCGGCAAAACAGGACGTGTCACAGGCCCCCATTTACATTGGGGAATGAGCCTTAACAATGCACGGGTAGACCCTCAACTTTTTTTAAATACGACTCATTAATTTAAAGCTTTACGAAAGTACTTTGGCGCTTCGACATAGCCTTCTCTTAGGTAAAATTGATGTGCCAAAGGTCTTTGTATCCCCGAATGAAGTTCCATTCGGTCACAACCACGTTGCTTTGCTATCCGTTCTGCTTCTTGTACAAGCAAATGCCCCACTCCTTTACTACGCATCTTCTCGTCAACACATAGATAACATATTTTGGCAAAGTCACCTTGTAAGGCAATTTGTGGAATAAAATAAAGCGATAAAACTCCATACACTTTTAAATCGTCAGCTGCGACCAACGTAATCGCATTAGGATCTTTACTTAGTATTTGAAATTGTTCCTGAACCACTTTTAAAGGCTGTGAATATCCCATTTGTTTAAGTAAATAACATATGGTCTCGGTATCTTCCCATTGTGCTAAACGGATATTCACTTAACTCTCCTTTTATTTTTTAATTATTCTTATCATAAAAAAAGCCAACATGACTGTTAGCTTTTTATTTTTTAGGCATTCACAAATAAAATTATGCTGCTTCAATAATCTCAAAATCGTGAGTAATTTCTACGCCACCATCTGAAAGCATTTTACTTGCTGAACAATATTTTTCAGCTGATAGCTCTACTGCTTTTGCGACCTGTTTTTCTTTTACAGCTTTACCTGTCACTACAAAGTGTAAATGGATCTTGGTGAAAACTGCCGGAATTGCATCTGCTCTCTCAGCTTTAAGCTGACATACGACATTCGTCACATCTTGACGGGATTTCTTTAAAATAGTCACAATATCAAACGAAGCACACCCACCAAGTCCCATTAATATCAACTCCATAGGACGTGGTCCACGGTTTTCACCACCGTACTCAGGTGAGCCATCCATCACTACACTATGACCACTCTCTGATTTCGCTTCAAAAGCAACATTCTCTAGCCAATGTACACTTGTTTGCATTGCAACTACCCAAAAAAAATTATAAATTTAAGCAGGGTCTGTTGACATTTCATCTATGGATTGCGTAATAGCTAAAAATTAATCCAAATAAAACGCAAAACACAGACAAGGGCAATCCTTTGTCCAGTTTTGTAATAAAGTTTGTTAAATTTCAGCCGGAATCTGAGGTGCAATTAAAGCATCTTTGATGCAGCGCAAGGCCAGATTTTTTTGTTCGTTTCGTTGTTAAGCTCTAT
Organism: Acinetobacter sp. AKBS16; assembly: GCF_002899995.1. NCBI lineage: Bacteria > Pseudomonadati > Pseudomonadota > Gammaproteobacteria > Moraxellales > Moraxellaceae > Acinetobacter > Acinetobacter sp. AKBS16. The sequence continues at coordinate 68,236 of NZ_POYH01000091.1, forward strand.
TGATTTAGAATGACTAAATTCCATAGTTCTTGCTTCGTAACGTCCAGAAAAATTGTCTTATGTCGCAACCATCTGTGAAATGTCAACAGACCCTTGTTTTGTACACTAACATAAAATGAGTTGATAAGGAATTTCATCTCTTCTGTGTAATAGCTCATCTCGAGCTTGTGTGAATTGTTTACCCTATTCGGAACATATCAAGCATGACTTCAAATTTTTCACAACTCAGCACAGATGCTTTATCTCCGGGGCAACTACCTGAATCCGTTAAAGCATTGTTAAAACGTGCTCACATCAACAGATATCCAAAACGAACCACAATTGTTGATGCCGGAACAGAGTCAAAATCTTTATATTTAATTTTAAAAGGCTCAGTTTCAATTATTTTACGTGAAGACGATGAACGTGAAATTGTTGTGGCATATTTGAATCCTGGTGACTTCTTTGGGGAAATGGGGCTTTTCGAACCGAACCCTCAACGTACAGCTGAAGTTCGTACCCGTGATGTCTGTGAAATTGCGGAAATTTCATATGACAACTTCCACGAACTGAGCAAACAGTATCCAGATCTCAGCTATGCCGTTTTCGCGCAACTCGTTCGTCGTTTAAAAAATACAACTCGTAAAATGACCGATCTTGCATTTATTGATGTGTCAGGTCGTATTGCGCGTTGCTTAATCGACCTATCTTCACAACCAGAAGCAATGATCTTGCCGAATGGCCGTCAAATTCGTATTACTCGACAAGAGATTGGACGCATTGTCGGGTGTTCACGAGAAATGGTTGGCCGTGTATTAAAGACCTTAGAAGATCAAGGTATGATTCAAACTGACGGTAAAGCTATTTTGATTTTTGATACTTCATTAGAAGAAACCCCAGTCACTGACGAAGACTATGATGACGAAGAATAATTACTCGTAATTATTGAATAAAGAGCAAACTTCGGTTTGCTTTTTTTATATGCAACAATGAGTTAATACACAAAGCTTACAAACTATTCTGTTTTTATGATTTAAGTTGAATACATATTCTCCGTTAGGCTAACTTAAAATTTCTTAAGGATTTCGCAGTATGCAATTTAAACCACTTGGTCACACTGGCATTAACCTTCCTGAAATTTGCTTAGGTACCATGACATTTGGTGAGCAAAATACTCAACAAGAAGCTTTCGAACAACTCAATTACGCTTTAGAACACGGTTTATATTTTTGGGATACGGCAGAGATGTATTCCGTCCCTCCTAAGCCAGAAACATATGGAGCAACCGAAACCATCTTAGGCAATTGGTTTGCACAGCATGGTCAGCGCGATAAAGTATTCCTTGCTTCAAAAATTGCAGGTCCCGGCTTTGGTGGAACACATATTCGAGACGGCCATACCAAGTTTAATAGTGAACATATTTCACAAGCGATTGATGGCTCTCTCAAACGCTTACAAACTGATTATATTGATCTTTATCAATTACATTGGCCTGAACGCCATACCAACTTCTTTGGAACGCTCGCTTATGGTAATCAGCAAGCCCAAAATGATTATGACACTACTCCCTTAGAAGAAACATTACTCGCTCTCCAAAAAGAGATTAATCGAGGCCGCATTCGTTACATCGGCTTATCTAATGAAACACCGTGGGGCACCATGAAGTTTCTTCAGCTTGCTGAAAATTTAGGTGTGAGTAAATTTGTGAGTGTGCAAAATCCGTATAGTCTGCTTAATCGCACCTATGAAATCGGTATGTCAGAAATTGCCAAATATGAGGGTGTAGGGTTACTTGCATACTCTCCTCTTGCTTTTGGTTATTTAACTGGCAAGTTTAGAAATGGGGCTCGACCAGCCAATGCCCGCGTTACACTTTTCCCTCGCTTTAGCAGATACAGCAACCCGCAAAGTGAATGGGCAACTGAACAATATGCACAGCTTGCTGAAAAGCATGGTTTAAGCCTGACTCAATTGGCTCTGGCTTTTATTAAGCAGCAATTTTTTGTGACGAGTACGATTATTGGTGCAACCAATTTAGATCAGCTCAAAGAAAATATCCAAGCTTTTGAAATCGAGCTTTCACCAGAGATTTTACAAGGCATTGAGGCTATTCATATACAACAGCCTAATCCTGCTCCTTAAAAACAAAAACGGATGCTCAAGCATCCGTTTTTAACATCAGTTCTATAAGTGTTAAAACTTACTTACGACCATTATAAATAGCTAATGCTGCAGGTAAATTCTTACGCATGTCATTAATACGTTGAGCGTTTGATGGGTGAGTAGACAAGAAAGATGATCCACTGCCTTCAAGCTTATTCATTTTTTCCCAAAGCGTAATCGCTGCATTCGGGTTATAACCTGCACGCGCCATTAGCATTAAACCACCTTGGTCAGCACGGCTTTCCAAACTACGAGAATATGGCAGACCCACACCTACTTGTGTGCCTAACTGAGCCGCAGCCGCGCCTAGTTGACTCACATTACCACCATTAATCTGACTTAAACCAATATTTAACGCTAAATCAGTTAAAGCTTGAGCGCCAATTTTACTTTTTGCATGCTCTTCCAAGGCGTGAGTCATTTCATGGCCCATAACTGCTGCAATTTCAGCATCAGTCAAGTTCAGTTTATTTACAATACCTGTATAAAACACTACCTTGCCACCAGGTGCAACGTAAGCATTAATCGTATCTGACTTCAATACAGCCAATTGCCAACTAAATGGCTGGCCTGTCTGATTCATTTGATTCGCATAAGGTTTTAAACGGTTAAAAACCGCATTAATACGGTTATAGGTACTTGAGCTTGTATCTAAAGCACCTTTACCACGCGCTTCCTGCACCATTTTATTGAAACTTTGCGCAGATTGAGCATTTAAGGTCGCGGTATCTGCACCTGCCATATCAGCCATTGTGGCACAACCAGAAATTGTTACTGCACCTGCTGCGCACAAGCTTAGAACGAACTTTTTATTCATTAACATGGGTCACCTAAATCGTTAAAAAACTGTTTATTCTTTTGCACTTATTATAAGAAATACCACTCACGCTTTAAATCTCTCATTTCTTCACGATCATAGTATTTATGTAACGGTCAATTAGATAAAGTCATCAAATAAATCCAGAATATTAAACATATTATGTTTAAACCAAGATAAACGTGACTTAAAGTCTTAACTTTCTCTTCAAGATTAGGATTTTTCCTCTTCCAGAGTAAATAACTGTTTTGTATGAGAACTACCGGAATGAGGACACAAGCAATCAGGACAGAAAGACTCATAAATGCCGTCATGAAGAAGTCCGGATTATAATTTTGACCATAAATAATCAGCATTGCTAATGTGGGTGAACCACCTATAGCAAATAAAAAAGAATAAAAAATGGTTTTTGAAATAGTGGGTTGCAGCTTCATCCTGAGCCTATGATTCCTGATCTATATATCATGTTTTAATCTGAATCGAACCAAACCAAAACTGCACTTTAGTAGGGTATAAAAAAAGCCCCCTTTTAGGAGGCTATTTTTATCTTTGCGAATTACGCAGAGAATGGATGACGTAAAATGATTGTTTCTGCACGGTCTGGACCAGTTGAAACGATATCAATCGGACATTCGATTAATTGTTCAATACGTTTTACATAAGCCAAAGCATTTGCAGGTAATTGGTCAATGCTCGTTAAACCAACAGTTGACTCGCTCCAACCCGGCATAGTTTCATAAATTGGTTTCAAGCATTCGAAAGAAACCGCATCAGAAGAACCTACACAACCTGAATCTGTATTTTCATAACCCACACAGATTTTCACTTCTTCTAAACCATCTAGAACGTCAAGTTTAGTTAAGCAAATACCTGAAAGTGAGTTTACATCTACAGAACGGCGTAAGATTTCAGCATCAAACCAACCACAACGACGTTGACGACCAGTAGAAGCACCGAACTCATGACCCACAGTACCCAAATGTTTACCAATTGGGTCACCAGAATCACTCGCAGCATCGTAAACCAATTCAGTTGGGAACGGACCAGCACCTACACGTGTTGTATAAGCTTTCGTAATACCTAATACATAATCAAGATGTAAAGGACCCATACCTGAACCAGAACTTACACCACCAGCAGTTGTATTTGAGCTGGTAACATACGGATAAGTACCGTGGTCGATGTCTAGAAGTGAACCTTGAGCGCCTTCAAACATTACAGCCTTACCTTCTTTGCGGTAGTCATGTAATACTTTAGTTACGTCAATCACTAATGGAGCAAGAACTTCACGCCATTGGTTGCAAAGAGCCAATACGTCTTCAAATTTAACCGCTTCTACACCGTAGAACTGAGTCAATTGGAAGTTATGTAACTCTAGCATTTCGGTTAGTTTTTCTTCTAACGCTGCACCACCACGAACAAGGTCAGCAACACGCACTGCACGGCGCGCAACTTTATCTTCGTACGCAGGGCCGATACCACGACCTGTAGTACCGATTTTAGCGTTACCACGTTTCTTCTCACGTGCCTGATCAAGAGCAATGTGGTTAGGCAAAATAAGTGGACAGTTTGGAGAAATGCGTAGACGCTCCTTAACCGGAACACCTTCAGCTTCCAAAATTCCCATTTCTTCAATTAATGCTGCTGGTGAAAGCACCACGCCATTGCCAATTAAGCACAATACGTTTTCACGTAAAATGCCTGATGGAATGAGGTGTAATACAGTCTTTTTACCACCTACGACAAGAGTATGACCTGCGTTATGTCCGCCTTGATAACGTACTACCGCAGCCGCCTGATCTGTGAGCAGGTCGACGATTTTACCTTTACCTTCGTCGCCCCATTGGGTACCAAGTACCACAACATTTTTGCCCATAATAGCCTCATTACATCATGCTGTTAAAATTGGAAACCATCAGTAAAAAACTTACTGCTGGCGTTTAAATCTTTTCAATATTCCATTGTCCGTTTTGCAATACCAATTGATGTGTTGCATAAGGAATAGAACTTAAATCATCATTACCTAACAATTGAACTACACGTAAACCCTCTGAACGCGCATTCGCAATTGCTTTAAGTAAATCAGCTTCTGTACCTTTAGGTGCCACTACAGTTTCGATTTCGGCAAACTGGTTCGCACCTAAAGCATATAAATCACAACTAAAACCGGTAGCCGGACGTGCACGACCGAAGTGTTCCCCAATACCATCATAACGGCCGCCTTGCGCTAAAGGTGCGGCACGATTTGGTGCATAAACTGCATACATCAAACCAGTGTGGTAGTGGTAACTGCGAAGTTCAACCACGTCAATTCCAACATTAAGTGCTGGCCAACGGTTTTTAATCTGTTCGAGAGTGGTTTTAAGTGCATTTAATGCAGCATCAAATTCAGTATCTTTTAAAATATCTGCACTTAAATGCGCTTGTAAGGCATCTAAATCACTTGCATAACGGCCAAGTGCATAGAAATCTGAACCCATATTTAAATTTTGGGTAAATTCAGCTAACTCAGGTAATGCTTTTCTTTGATAAAGATCAGATAACTCATGCTCTTCATTTTTAGAAAGACCAGCATATTTTACTAAGCTACGAAATAGACCTACATGCCCTAAGTCTAAATGTGCGCCTTGCAAAGTATAGGCATTTTCAATTAGACCAAGCATTACGTCGACCATTTCGACATCAGCTTCAATACTATCGTGCCCATATAACTCTGCGCCTAATTGTAAAGGTGCGCGAGTCGCATTGAAATTTTGTGGTTTTGTATGTAATACAGTCCCTGCGTAACAGTAACGTGCAACACCTTCAACAGGTCTTACATGTGCATCAATACGTGCAACTTGCGGTGTCATATCAGCACGGATACCGAGTAAACGGCCTGAAAGCTGGTCAATCACCTTAAAAGTTACTAAATCCAGGTCTTGATTTGATTCTGATAATGAAGACAACGATTCGATGTATTCGATAAATGGTGTATATACCAGTTGATAACCTCGTACTGCGAGGAAATCTATAGCTTCACGGCGAAGTTTTTCAATGACTTGCGCCTGTTCCGGCAATACATCTGCTACCCCGTCAGGCAGCAACCATGTCTCTGAAATGGTCATATTTCAAGCCTAAAATCTGATCAACGTGGAACGACCCCACATAAAAAAATCGGGAACACACCCGATTTCTCTTAGTGTAGCATGATACTTTGTGCCATGCACCTGACAATTTGCATAAATCTTTCTTAATAAACTCTAAAGTCAAAAAGTAGACTCTATGAATTAAAAATAATATTCAAAGACTTATTGTTTTTGACTTCTATTATCAATAAAAGTTCTTAGACCAAAGAATGGGGCAATAACTGAACTATCACCCGGTTTCCAATTAACCAAATTTAACTTTTGAAAGAATCGCACAAATCCAATAAACGATTTGCATAGCCCCATTCATTATCATACCAAGCAAATACTTTAGCTTGATGTCCAACAACCATGGTCTGAGTTAAATCAACAATAAGTGAATAAGGGGAATGATTAAAATCACTTGAAACTAATGGTTCATCTGTTACAGCCATAATTTCTGCATAATCTGTTTGAGATGCTTTAATTAGCAATTCATTAATATGATGGACCGTAATTGGAGATTGCGCGATAAACGTTAAATCAATTGCCGCTACATTAATGGTAGGTACCCGAATTGAGTAACCATCAATACGATCTTCCATTTTTGGCATTACACGCTTTAAAGCACCGAGCGCACTAGAGGTAGTCGGGATAATGTTTTGCCCAGAAGCTCGAGCACGACGCAAATCACGATGCGCATGATCAAGCACAGACTGATCTGCTGTTACCGCATGAATTTCCGTCATAAGCGCTGTTTCTATGCCAAATGCATCATCAATGATTTTAACCAATGGAACTAAAGCCTGTGTCGTACATGACACGCTCGATATAATCTGATCAGTCGCTTTCACATCAGCATGGTTAACACCATAAACAATTGCAGCATCAACATGATCAAAAGGCGCAGCGCCAATAATGACCCTTTTAGCCCCTGCTTCTAAATGGCGGGTAGCATCAGCATGGGAGCGGAATAAACCTGTACACTCAAGTACAACATCAATTTTTAAACTTGCCCACGGTAAAAGTTCCGGCTGTTTTTGCTGCAAAACTTCAACCTTTAAGAGTCTCTGGTTAGATTGAATATTTAAATAAATCTTTTCATTTTCAATGGTGATATCAACCTTGCCATTAAAACGACCATGGGTTGAGTCATATTTGAATAAATGTACCAGTGTATGTACATCTGCTATATCGTTAATCGCCACGATTTCAAAATGAAATTGTTTCGGGCTCTCAAACCAGGCACGTAAAACATTACGTCCAATCCGGCCAAACCCATTAATGGCGATACGTTGCATGACCTATCCTTATCTACAAAACGAGAAGCGAAAGAAGGCATATAGTAAAACACGTCATGGCTAATTGAATATAGATTTTTAGCCAAATCACAGTTTTGTAAGATATTCCCTCTAAAATCGTTGGTTCGGTGGGGTTTTTCCGTTACAATTTAGCGTTTTTTAAAAATAAGCCCCGTATCACATGCGAGTTTTGTGAACAAATAAACTTGTGGTGATGCTTTTAGCCAAATTCGAAAATATGGAGTGACTTGGTTGTGAGTACTCGTTTAATGACATCTGCTGAAATTCGTGAAGCATTTTTGCGCTACTTTGAAACGCAAGGGCATACACGTGTTGCATCGAGTTCTCTTGTTCCTGCCAACGACCCAACTTTATTATTTACAAATGCTGGGATGAACCAGTTTAAAGACTGTTTTTTAGGTCTTGAAAAACGTGATTATGTACGTGCAACAACATCACAAAAATGTGTACGTGCAGGCGGTAAACATAACGATTTAGATAATGTTGGTTATACAGCTCGTCACCATACATTCTTTGAAATGTTGGGTAACTTCTCATTTGGTGACTATTTCAAACGTGATGCTCTCAAGTTCGCATGGGAATTTTTAACTAGCGAACAATGGCTTGCTTTACCGAAAGATAAACTTTATGTCACGGTTTACCATACTGATGACGAAGCTTATGACATCTGGAATAAAGAAATCGGCCTAGCACCAGAACGTATTATCCGTATTGGTGATAACAAAGGCGAAAAATACGCATCAGATAACTTCTGGGCAATGGGTGATACAGGTCCTTGCGGTCCATGTTCAGAAATTTTCTTCGACCACGGTGAACACATTTGGGGTGGTTTACCTGGTTCGCCTGAAGAAGACGGTGACCGTTTCATTGAAATCTGGAACAACGTTTTCATGCAGTTTAACCGTACTGCTGATGGCGTACTTCACCCACTCCCTGCTCCATCTGTAGATACAGGTATGGGCTTAGAGCGTATTTCTGCCGTATTGCAACATGTTAATTCAAACTATGACATTGACCTGTTCCAACACTTATTAAAAGCTGCTGCAAACATCATTGGTATTGAAGATGAAGGTCAGCCTTCTTTACGTGTAGTTGCAGACCATGCCCGCTCTTGCTGCTTCTTAATTGCTGATGGTGTAAACCCAAGTAATGAAGGACGTGGTTATGTATTACGTCGTATTATCCGCCGTGCTGTCCGTCACGGTAACAAGCTTGGCGCAACAGGTACATTCTTCTACAAAATGTTGCAACCATTAATTGAAGTAATGGGACAGGCTTATCCTGAGTTAGAAGCTCGCCGTGAAGTCATTGAAGCAACATTAATTCGTGAAGAAGAACAGTTTGCTAAAACCTTAGAGCAAGGTTTAAAACTTCTTGAAGGTGAACTTGCTCAGTTAAAAGATAAAACTATTCCGGGTGCGACTGTATTTAAACTTTACGACACTTATGGTTTCCCAACAGATTTAACTGCTGATATTGCACGTGAACGTGGCTTTATTATTGATGAAGCAGGTTTTGAAGTTGAAATGGCTGCACAGCGTCAACGTGCGCGTGATGCTGGTAAATTTGCTGTTGACTATAACAACATTGTAAAAGTTGAAGGCGAAACTCAGTTCGACGGTTATACCAACACAACCGGTCAAGGCCAGATTGTAGCGATCTATAAAGATGGCGTACAAGTTGATGAAGTTTCTGAAGGCGACGAAGCACTTATCGTTTTAAACCAAACTCCTTTCTATGCTGAAAGCGGTGGTCAGATTGGTGATACTGGTATCTTCAAAAACGAAACAGGTATTTTTGAAGTTCAGGACACGAAAAAGTCTGGTGGTGCCTTTGTTCATCAAGGTATTGTGACTGTTGGTAACCTTAAAACCAGTCAAAATGTAGAAGCGATTGTTAAAGCCGACATTCGTGAAGCTACTGCGCGTAACCACTCAGCAACTCACTTGTTGCATGCTGCCCTTCGTCAAATTTTAGGTTCGCATGTACAACAAAAAGGCTCTTTGGTTGCAAGTGATATCTTACGTTTTGACTTTGCAAATGACCAACCTGTGTCATTTGAACAACTACAACAAGTTGAACGTCTCGTAAATGCTGAAATCATTGCAAATACTGCCGTAACAACTGAACTACTCGACATTGAAACTGCGAAAGCAAAAGGCGCAATGATGTTGTTCGGTGAAAAATACGGTGATGAAGTTCGTGTGCTCTCTATGGGCTCAGTCATTGACGAGAAAAACTTCTCAATCGAACTTTGTGGCGGTATTCACGTAAAACGTACAGGTGATATTGGTTTATTCAAAATCACTTCTGAAGGTGGTGTAGCTGCCGGCGTACGTCGTATTGAAGCAATGACCGGTACTAAAGCATTAGAAGTAGTACAAAAAGCTGATCATGATATCCAGCACATTAATAGCTTATTAAAAGCACAGAAAGACCAAACGGTTGAGCGTGTACAAGCCAATGTAGAATTGGTTTCTGCATTACAAAAGCAGATTGAACAACTCAACCAAAAATTGGCAAACTTCCAAGCGGCTGATTTGATTGACCAAGTTCAAACTATTGCTGGTCGTCAAACGCTTATTACTACTGTTCAGGGTGTTGATGCCAAAGCGCTTCGCAACTTACATGACAGTGTAAAATCAAAATTAGAGAACGCAGTGATTGTGTTAGCAGGTGTAGAGGGTGACAAAGTCAGCCTGCTTGCATCAGTCGCGTCGCAATACACTGCAAATCTAAAAGCAGGTGACATCATCAAACATTTAGCGACCGAGTTAGGTGGTAAAGGTGGTGGTAAACCTGACTTAGCACAAGGTGGCGCGCCACTTAACGAGAAGTTTGGACAAGTTATGGCAGCATTACCTGCTTGGCTTGAACAAAAATAAGACTTCACTTTTTGTGTAACTGACCCTGACAAGCCTCTCAGGGTCATGGCTTATATGGAACAACTATGGCATTAATCGTTCAAAAATATGGCGGTACTTCTATGGGTACCCCCGAGCGCATTTTAAATGTTGCTCGTCGTGTGAAGCGTTGGCATGATCACGGTCACAAGGTTGTTGTGGTCGTATCTGCAATGAGTGGTGAAACAAACCGCTTACTTGCCCTCGCTAAAGCCATTACCGAAACACCTGACCCACGCGAGTTAGACCAAATGGTTTCAACCGGTGAACAGGTGACGATTTCCATGTTAGCTATGGCACTTAATTCGATTGGTGTGGAAGCTAAATCCTATACCGGACGTCAAGTCGGTATTAAAACTGACAGTGCATTTACTAAGGCGCGTATTGAGTCGATTGACACAGATGTCATGACCAATGACCTAGATGCAGGCCGTGTTATTGTAGTTGCAGGCTTCCAAGGCTTCGATGCCAACGGAAATACTACAACTTTAGGACGTGGCGGTTCAGATACTTCTGGTGTTGCCATTGCAGCTGCCCTAAAAGCAGATGAATGCCAAATTTATACTGACGTTGATGGGGTTTATACAACCGACCCTCGTGTTGCCCCTAAAGCGAAGAAAATCGATCGTATTTCTTTTGAAGAAATGCTAGAAATGGCATCATTAGGTTCTAAAGTTTTACAGATTCGCTCAGTAGAATTTGCCGGAAAATATCAAGTTCCTTTACGCGTATTATCAAGTTTTGATAATGATGACGACGGCGCATTTGACGACGAATTTAAAGAAAATGTAGGTACACTCATTACTACTGAGGCAGAAGACACTATGGAACAGCCAATCATTGCAGGTATCGCTTTTAACCGTGACGAAGCAAAATTAACAATTTTAGGTGTACCTGATGAACCGGGTATTGCTTCTAAAATTTTATCACCAGTAAGTGATGCCAACATTGAAGTGGATATGATAGTCCAAAATGTTGAAGAAGATGGCACAACAGATTTCACGTTTACTGTAAACCGTGTTGATTTAGCAAAAGCTGAAAAAATCTTAAATGAAACTGCCAAAAATATTGGTGCACGTGAAGTTTCAACACGCGATGACATCGTTAAAGTATCTATCGTGGGTGTAGGTATGCGCTCGCATGCTGGTGTAGCAAGCAAAATGTTTACTGCCCTTGCTGACGAAGGTATTAACATCCTTATGATTTCAACATCTGAAATTAAGGTTTCTGTCATTATTGATGAAAAATACCTTGAGCTTGCAGTTCGTTGCTTACATACCGCTTTTGGTTTAGATCGTGAACATGGTGAAAGCAGCGCACGCGCTTAATTTTACCGAACGGTCAAGAATTCATTAAAAAATGTTTACTTGTCCGACAATAATCAAAGAAAACACAGAGCCGCTATAGTTTTTTTTATAGCGGCTCTGTTATATTAAACGGAAAGTTTTTTGGCAGTGATTATCAAAATATGACTTTGTTCTCATATTTCTGTTAGAATCTGACTGAAAACTGAGGTTGAGCTTTTTATTTGGGTACCAATATTGCAGTTTTAAGCGTTTAGCAAGGAGATAAACATGCTGATTCTGACCCGCCGTGTCGGGGAAACATTAATGATTGGGGATCAAGTCAGTGTTACTGTGCTTGGCGTCAAAGGAAACCAAGTTCGAATTGGTGTAAATGCACCAAAAGAGGTTTCTGTTCATCGCGAAGAAATTTATCAACGTATTCAACATGAACGTGCAATGCATGAACACCTTCAACATCTTGATCAAGATTATCAAGTTTCATATGAAGATGATAATTATGCACAGAAAAACTTCAATCGTTAGTATGAAGTTGTTCTCTCCCTAATTAAAGCGACTTTATAGTCGCTTTAAATTTTTTGGGAATATATAAATTTATAGACCTAATGCGCGTTTTACAGGTGCATAACTACGACGGTGTTGATCAATCACGCCATGAGCTGCAATGGCTTCAAAGTGTGCTTTGGTTGGATAACCTTTATGTTTGGCAAAACCAAATAATGGATATTGTTGATCTAATTCTGCCATTTGACGATCACGCGTGACTTTAGCCAAGATACTCGCCGCACTAATCTCGGCATGGCTTGCATCTCCCCCTACAATCGCCTCGCAAGGAATAACAATTCCTTTGGGAATTTGATTACCGTCCACAATTACCTTTTGAGGTTGTGTTTTCAGACCATCCACTGCACGTTGCATAGCCAAAAAAGTTGCCTGCAAGATATTCAGCTCATCAATTTCTGCATGTGTAGCTTCTGCTATTGACCATGCTAAAGCTTTTTCTTGAATTTCAATAAACAACTTTTCACGTTTCTTTTCAGTTAATTTTTTAGAGTCATTTAATCCTAAAATTGGATTATTCGGATCTAAAATAACAGCTGCAGCAACAACAGAACCCACTAATGGGCCTCGTCCTGCCTCATCTACGCCTGCAACAAACATGTATACTCCAATGAAAAAGAGGCCGATTTATAAGAATCGGCCTTCTTTAATGCTTAAAACATCAATTATTTTTGTAAAGCTTCCGCCACACAAGCATTTACAGTTTTAGAAACCACTTGGTTTACGATTGTAGCACGTGTATTCACGTCAAGCGCAGCAGCAGCTAATTCTACTGCAGTCACACTATTTGGTGCTTTTTCACTTACACAGCCGCAAACATTCGTTTGGATGCTATCACGCTGTTCAGCAGTCATATATTTTGTTGCTGTCTTCCATGCAGCAACATTATTAATTTCTGTAATACATTTCGCATTAACAGCAACTTTTAATGCAGCTACGCCTAACTGTTGAGTTGTCGTTTGTGCAGAAGCACCGCCAGTACCGGTACCTGTAGTGGTTGCACATGCAGTTAAAGCTAAAACAACTGGTGCTACAGCGAGCATCAATTTTTTCATCATTTTTTTCCTTTGATCGAACGTAAGCAGCGCGTATTTTGCCTAAACTTGGGCTTAGAAGAAACAAATAAATTGATGCATTTATGCAAATTAAGTCCCTTAGTCTCCAGCTCAACTTAACCGTGTTTTTTTAAATTGAAGCGTTCTGTTTATAGCACGCTCTGTTACGGGAACAACATTTCTCAAATTTAACAGTTTCCCATAAAATCTAGCGCTAGAATGACAAAAAAAGGGTCTTTTATGCCTGCCTCAACCTCTCAATACTACACCCGTACTGCACAGATTCTGCATTGGGTCATGGCCATCATTTTTATCACTGCTTGGGTGATTGGTTTCTATAGTGGAAATTTTCTAAGTTATGACGTTGATGGCAGCTTTAAAGGCGATGTCATTACACTACATAAGAATATCGCCACAACCATTATCTTCCTCGTGGTCATTCGTCTGTTTTGGCGTTACACCCATCCTGCCCCACAATTGCCTGAC
>NZ_POYH01000091.1:82020-110087 GCF_002899995.1 Acinetobacter sp. AKBS16
ATGTCACCAACAATGAAAACTTTAGCTCACATCGGACATTTATTACTGTATGTGATTTTAGTCGCTTTACCAGTCACTGGCTGTTTATTTAGCTGGAGTGCTGGTCACCCTGCTCCGGTTTTATATTTATTTGAAATTCCACGCCTGGTGCAAGATAACCCTGAGTTATTAGCCATTGTTAAGCCATTACATATTTATATTTCATGGTTTGCAGGTTTACTTATTGTTGGACATGTACTTGCAGCTTTAAAACATCACTTTGTAGATAAAGACAATGTTTTAAACAGTATGACCAAACAACCTAAATAAATTCAATGTTAAAAAAACCGCCTATCACAGGCGGTTTTTTATTTAGATTTTCTGGATTTCTGAAATCCACTTTTGTTTCTCTTCATCTGAAATGAAAGAGGCTTCAAAAGAGTTAATTGCGAGTTGCTTCAACTCATCATTGGTTAAATCTAATGCCTGTTGAATGGCAAAGAAATTATCATTCATATAACCACCGAAATATGAAGGATCATCTGAGTTAACAGTCACGTGTACGCCTTTTTGTAAAAGACGGCGGATATTGTGATCTTTCATATCCTTAACAACACATAGCTTTAAGTTACTTAAAGGACAAACCGTTAATGGCATTTTTTCATTAATTAAACGAGCCATTAATTGTTCGTCTTCTTCAGAACGCACGCCGTGGTCAATACGGTTTACTTTGAGCAGGTCTAAAGCTTCCCATACATATTCAGGTGGACCTTCCTCACCTGCGTGAGCCACGATTAAGAAGCCTTCTTCACGTGCTTTAGCAAAAACACGTTCAAATTTAGCTGGTGGATGGCCTACTTCGCTTGAATCAAGTCCTACAGCGATAATATCTTCTTTAAACGGTAAAGCTTGCTCAAGCGTTTCAAATGCAGCTTCTTCGCTTAAATGACGTAAGAAACACATGATCAGCTGAGAACTGATACCAAATTTGGCTTTTGCGTCAGCACATGCACGTTTAAGCCCATTGATCACCGTTGCAAAAGCAATACCACGGTCAGTATGAGTTTGCGGATCGAAGAACATTTCTGTATGAACGACACGATCTTCTGCACACTTTTCAAAATATGCCCATGCTAAATCGTAGAAATCTTGCTCATGAACAAGAACATTTGCGCCAGCATAGTAAATATCTAAAAATGATTGAAGATTATGAAAGTTATAAGCTTGCTTTACTTCTTCAACAGATTTGTAAGGAATCTGAATCTGATTACGCTGTGCAATGGCAAACATTAATTCAGGTTCAAAGGTCCCTTCAATATGCACATGCAACTCGGCTTTTGGTAAGGCCTGAATCAGCTCGACTTGATTCATATTAACTCCACATCTAAAGAAAAAAGGGTGTGGTAAGCACACCCTTCTATAATTTCCTTCTTATATCCCTATCACTAAAATAGTTCTAGAAGGAAATTATAAACAATCGTATTAACCGCCAAAGGCGATAAATTTAAATACCCAAAGGGCAGCAATAATCCACACCATGTATGGAACAGTTTTTGCCTTACCCGTAAATAATTTAACTAATGCATAGCTGATAAAGCCCATTGCAATACCATCTGCAATTGAGTAAGCAAATGGCATAAATACAATCGTTAAAAAGGCTGGTACAGCTTCTGTAATATCATCCCAATCGATGTGAGTGATCCCTTGGATCATCAATACACCAATGAACAATAAAGCGGGTGCTGTTGCAAAACCCGGCACAGATTGAGCAAGAGGTGCCAAGAATAAACAGCAAATAAATAAGAAAGCGACAACTACCGCGGTTAAACCTGTACGTCCACCTGCTGCTACACCTGAAGCCGATTCAATATATGGTGTAGTTGATGAGGTACCTAATGCAGCCCCCGCAACAATTGCAGTAGAGTCAGCAAATAGCGCTTTTTTCAAACGTGGCAATTTACCGTCTTGTAAAAGGCCCGCACGGTGTGAAACGCCAACCAAAGTACCCGTACTGTCAAACAAGTCAACAATAAAGAATACAAAGATGACACCAACCATACTTGCGGTAAACAACCCTTCAAAGTCCATTTGCATGAATGTTGGCGCAATTGAAGGAATTTCACCAACCACACCCTTAAATTCATTTAGACCTAAAGCTGTGGCAATTGCTGTAACGACTAAAATACTAATAATAATCGCACCGCGAACTTTAAGCTGATGCAAAATTACAATAAGTAAAAAGCCAAATAAAGCCAATAACACAGTAGGTTGTTTAATATCGCCCAAACCGACCAACGTTGCTTGGTTCGCGACAATAATTCCGGCATTTTTTAACGCAATAAGCGCAAGGAATAAACCAATACCACCACCTATCGCAAATTTAAGCGACATCGGGATTGCATTGACAATCGCCTCACGAATTTTAAAGAAACTAATTGCAAGGAATACCACACCTGAAACAAAAACAGCTGCTAAAGCTGTCTGCCATGGCACTCCCATACCCATACAAACCGAATAGGTAAAATAAGCATTAAGCCCCATACCGGGTGCCAAGGCGATTGGATAATTAGCAATAATACCCATCACTAAGCAACCGATTGCTGCTGCCAAACAGGTCGCAACGAATACGGCGCCATGATCCATGCCGGTTTCAGATAAAATGAGTGGATTGACAATGATGATGTAGCACATTGTTAAAAATGTAGTTACACCAGCAAGAACTTCTGTTCGAAACGTGGTTTTATTGTCGCTTAACTTAAATAAACGCTCTAACCACCCTGCCGAAGAATTGGGCGCCGCCATAAGTAGCCTCTATGCAAAATCTGAGCTGTGGAATATGTACTTCTATGTAGGTATCTGAGCAATCTTGTTTTTCTGTTCAGATCTCTAGACAAAAATCTTAAATAGACGAAGCAACAAATATGCCACTCATTTGATTTCTGCTGTCATACACAGAAAATAGCCACAGCCCCTCTTGAAACACAAAAAAGCTGCATAACCCCTATGCAGCTTTTTTACTATACGTTCAATAAGTTTAACAGATTCAACAGCAACATGATCAAAATTTATGAAAAGATATGATCAATGGCACACTTTTTAAAGCAAATCACAATCGCCACTGTGCTTAGAAAAAAACTTTTTTATCACTGATATATTTTTGCAAATTATATGAAGCTAAATTGCTATGACTAACACGGTTAGGATTACGTTCGATGGTCTGTAAATTTTTTTCAGCTTCTTGAATGATCCTCATGAGCTCTTGATGTCTTTTATTTTGGGTATCTAAATATGCCCAATACCCTAATACAAATACAATACTCACGCATAACACTATTAATACTTTATTGATCATTATTATTATCTCTATGTTTTTAATGTTAATGATCTTAACAAAAAAAAATAAGGTTGTGAATACTTTCACATTTATTTACAATAATTATCAACCACACAAGTTATTGATATAAAAATGTTTTCCATTATACAATTTAAAAAATTGATTAAAAAGAAAACTTTTCACTTAAAAATTCATTTTTAAAAATAGCTATATTATTTTAAATGAAAATTATATAGACTGCTTGGCCCATTTTTATTTTGAAGTATATTTAAATTTATCGTTTACTTTAACTTCATTATATTATTTATTGAATTTTCATATATTTCTTTCATTATTTAATAGTAAAAAGCCCACCTTCCTCAATAAAGTGGGCTTTTATAAATTAATTAACCTGCGACTTCTTCAACTTTAGGTTTTACTTTTACAAGATCAGCTTCATAGATGACCTCATATTCTTCTAAATTTAAATGATGTAAACGCTGTTTAAGCTTTTTCAATGACCATGGCCATGCTGCAAAGTTACGACCATTTGCATCAAGGTAATAACTCTTACAACCACCACTATTGAATACTGTGGTTTGTAAATGCTTTTGTACAAGCTCATTATGCTTTTTAATTATTTCTGATTTTACAGAAAGTTTAGCAATACCTTTCGCTTTCATTTGCAATAAACCATCTACAATATATTGCAGTTGGGCTTCAGCAAGACCAATGAATGAGTCATAAACCAAGACATTTGGCCCTAGCATAAGAAATGCGTTCGGTACATTTTCAATATTGGTTCCTAAGTAAGCTTCCGGTGAGGAGTCTTTCCAGAGTTCTGCCAGACATTCCCCTTTTTCATTATGTACCCGTTTACCAATGGGTGGATGAGACACTTCAAATCCAGTGCCCCAAATAATCACATCAACTTCATGGCGTTCACCGTTAGCTGCAACCACGGTGTTGCCTTCCACTTTAACTAAGCCATGTGGAATAAGTGTGGTATTCGGTGCTTGTAATGCTGGATAATAATTATTGGCAAATAAAATACGCTTACAGCCAATATCAAAATTAGGCGTTACGTTTTTACGTAAAACTGGATCTTTAATTTGTAACTTTAACAATTGTTTCGCAGCAAAATTGACAGGCTTTAAAGCTTTTGGGTTGCGTAAACCAAAATTGATGACATTTAAGGTGCCTGCTACAGTCTGGCGCCAAGTGGCCTGTATTTTTGGGTATTTGGCAATAATTGATTTACTTAACTCACCTAAGTCTGTATCTGGTTTTGGCAGCACCCAAGGGGCTGTACGTTGGAATACAAACAGTTCTTTGGCTTTAGGTTGAATTTGGGGCACAAACTGGATGGCAGATGCACCAGTACCAATCACAGCAATACGTTTTCCAGTTAAGTCATAATCATGGTTCCATTTCGCCGAATGGAACATTTCACCAGTAAAGGTATCTAAACCTTCAAGGCGTGGAATCTGCGCCTCAGTAATTGGGCCTGTAGCAAATAGAACTGTTTTAGTAATATATAAACCAGAGCTTGTCTCTAGTTTCCAGACATTTTTTACATTGTCCCATTCCGCTTTTAATAGTTCGGTATTGAATTCAATTAAGGACTCTATATCAAACTCACGACTAACATCTTCTAAATAACTTAAAATTTCCGGCTGACGTGCAAATAAATGGCTCCATTTTGCACTTGGAGCAAACGAGTAAGAGTATAGAGCCGAAGGTACATCACAACCACAGCCCGGATAGGTATTTTCACGCCAAGTACCACCAACGCGGCTTGCTTTTTCAATAATTTCAAAATTAGTTAGGCCTGCTTCATTTAGCTTAATTGCAGCAGCAAGACCAGAAATACCCGCACCGACAATAAAAGTGTCATAAATATGTGCAACTTCTTGGGTTTTACGGGTGCGTGTATTTGTTCTAGGTTTAGTGACCATAATTTTTCTGCCTATACAAAATTTTATTTAAATAACTGATACGAAAGCCCAAGGAACTTTGCATATAGCGTTGGAGATGTCCTTTTCATAAGCCAGAATAATTTGGCGTCGATCTGTGGCGTGGTGTAGAGCTGCCCACGATCTAATCGATTCAATGTTAAAGCCGCAACTGCATCACTGGTTGTCATGGCATAGTTCATGAGTGCATGGTCTGCAAGCTTGGAATAACGCCCCGGAATACGACCATTTTTAATGATATTGGTCGGAACCAGTGTGGGACAGAGCACATTAACTTTAATATTGAATTTACGAAGCTCGGCTGAAAGGGTTTCGGATAATGCTAAAACACCCGCTTTCGTTACATTGTAGACACTCATTTCTGGTGCTGCGGTATACGACGCGGCAGAAGCCACATTAATGATTGCACCGTAACCTAGTTTTTTGAACTTTGGCACAAATGCATGACAACCATGAATAACACCCCACAGATTTACATGCATACACCATTTCCAGTCTTCCAAACTCATTTCATCAAATTTGCCACCTAGACCTACGCCAGCATTATTAATGATGAGGGTTACCGGATGATCAAGTAACTGCTCTGCTTGATCAGCCAAAGTCTGTACTTGTTCTGCTTGCCCAACATCGCACTGTACAGCAAATGCTTTTTGTCCCAACTGTTCAATTAACTTTACGGTTTCTTCAGCAGCTTTTAAATTAATATCTGCACAGACTACGCTGCCACCACGTTTTGCCAGTTCAACTGCAAAGCTTCGTCCAATCCCACTGCCTGCCCCGGTTACGACCGCATATGCGTTTCGGCTCGGCTGGTCTTTCTTACCAAATAAAATCATAGTAAATCCTAAAAAATTTTAGGGAGACGGCAGTAATTGTCATATTACTGCCATGACCAATAGGCTTATGAAACTGCACGAACTGGTGGTGTAAATTCCTTCACAAAGTAAGGCGCAATTGCACCGCCCTCGTTAAGTAATTTCTTTTTGTAATACTCCAGATATTCGGTCGTGTCATGATCATTTGGATGGAAGTCTGGACGTAAGTAATCAAAAATCTGACCAATGGTGCTACCAAATACGCCATCTTTTGGACTAAAAATTAAGTTGACGCCACGACGTGCATCTTTCCAGAATTTTCTGGTCAACAGTTCTTTTGGCTTACGCAGTAGAGGTACAAATAAAGTTGCTGTTGGAATAAGCCCTAAAATGGTAATGAAAGCCATTAAAAAGCCCGTTGCCCGTAACGGATAATTACCGTTTAAAACCTGGTAGACGTCATAAGCAATATCTTTATGCTCAGATTCTTCAAGCATATGCCACATCCATAAGGCACGACTTTTGGCATCGTCGGTATAATAGAAATTCTTTTCATGCTTCATCATGTATTCGGCAAGTACCGCCGTAAAATGTTCAATACCTGCCATGAGTGAAAGCTTTAATGGCTGCGGGAATTTTAAGAACACATATTTAAAGAAGTTCTCACCCAAGAAACGATAAAAATCGACCGGATATTCCAGCTCTTTAATTGCATCATTGAACTCATTATGCAATTTTGAATGGATGGCTTCTTGACCAATCAGCGATGTAACACGCTGTTTTAAAATCGGATCTTGAATAAATTCACGGTGGTGACGAGCTGTTTCAATCACCAGATCTTCACCATAGGTCAAAAAAACCGAAAGCGTTGCAAAGAACAAAGTTGCAAACTGGTTGTTGACGTAAAACTCGATATCAATTTCTTTACCATCAAATCCGATATTTAAATGGCGAATTGGGATAGTTCCTTTATTTGAAAAATCTATCTTTTGATACTGAGCTATAACTGATTTAGGAGAAATAATATTTCGGATAGCTTGAGCGACCATTTTCGACACCCTATAAAATTTGTTAAATACAAGGCAGCGTCGAATCAAACAGCTAAAGTTGTCTTTGGATTATTTCTTGCAATCTTTAACTGCTCTCGAACAAAAATTTGCTCGAATACCTCTGCCTTGTCATGTTTTATGAACTTAAGCGTTGTTAAGTTCACCAAATCAGGTTAAATAGTGCGCTTGCTATAACACTCGAACAAGGACAAAAAAAGCCAATCCATTTTGAAACTTTTTGCCAACTCAAATATTTTTCGATTATTTTAAATTATTTATATAAACTACTATTATTCATTATTATTTAAATAAAATACATTTGTCCTAAAATGATAAAAACATGGCTTAAAAAGATAACACACGAAGTATTCTGCCTATTTTTATAGGTGCCTTAGTTCTATATTTGAGCGTTCCAAAAATCACACTAAGCTTTCTGTTTTTAGAGCTTTATTGCACAAATGAAAACGATAAACTGCATTCAGAGAAAAAATTGGATGAGGAGAATAAATCATGTTTGATATGCGTTTATCTCATGAGCGTGGTGCAGCACATCATGGCTGGTTACAGTCAAAACACACGTTTTCATTTGCAAATTATTGGGATCCGAAACAAGTTGGCTTTTCAGATTTACTTGTAATTAATGACGATACGGTTGCTCCATCAAAAGGCTTTGGTACTCACCCTCACCGTAACATGGAAATTATTTCTTATGTGCTTGAAGGTGCGTTAGAACATAAAGACTCAATGGGTACAGGTTCGGTTATTGTGCCTGGTGATATTCAGTTAATGAGCGCAGGTCGTGGGGTCGCACATAGTGAATTTAACCACTCTGCTCAAGAAAACGTGCACTTCTTGCAAATTTGGGTAGTTCCAAATGAAGTGAACACAACACCGGGCTATCAACAATTGCATATTTCCGAGGAAGACAAACGCGGTAAATTGCACTTGATGATTTCACCAAAAGGTGGCGAAAAAACTTTATCCATCAAACAAGACATTAATATTTATTCTGGTCTTTTTGATGGTGAGGAAACAGCAGAGTTTGCAATTCCTGAAGGTCGTTATGTTTACCTACATGTGGCAAAAGGCCGTATTGAGGTAAACGGTAAAACCTTTAATACCGGTGATGCTGCGCGTATTCGTGATGGAGGCAAGTTATCATTTACCAATGGTGACAATGCTGAAATTCTGATTTTTGATATGCGTCCGGAAGAAATTCCAACCATGCCATAAACAATAAAAACACCTGCGTAGAAGTATACGCAGGTGTTTTTTTATCGCATTTGAAAATCTAAAAATTATGATTGATCTTCTGAGCGTGCCATTTCGGTATTGATATAACTCATAATCATAGTGGTTAGTCCCTGTACCATTTCATCAAAACTAATAAATGGGTTGGGTAAAATAAGATGTCTTGCAACGTTAAAAATACCGCTATTAATACAAATATAGGTAATTACAGGTAAGTTATTAATTTTTAAATATTTAGGATTATGCATCATATACTTCATGATGACTTCCATTAAAGCCTGTTCAATTTTTGGAATATATTTATCATATTGCAACTCACCTGCATAACGTAAAACGGTTAAATAACGGTCATTATTTTTCTTTAATAAATCACTGAACGTATAAAAAATCATTTCAATAACAGGTTCTAACTCCAACTCTAAAATTGTAGGAGTTAGCTCTTTAATCATGTCTAAAATTTCACTCACAAAGTAGTGATTCATCGCATCATAGATTTCTTCTTTGTTTTTAAAATACTCATAGAGTGACCCCACACTCACCCCTGCAATTTCTGCAATATGACGTGTAGTGGTACCACTTGGTCCATGCAATGCTACAGCAATAAAACCTGCTTCAATAATGGTATCGACAGTGACTTTGGCTCGTGCCTGACGGGGTTTTCGCGTAGACATATTTTCTTATAAATAATCCGAACATAAGCTCAGATTAGCATGTAATTTAGCCCTACCCTAATAAAAAAACAAAATCCGAATAGTTGTCAACTTTCATGAAATATTTCTTTTAAAACTACAATGAAACACAGTTATAAGTTCTTTTATATTTGAGTATTTCTTTTTAATTACATTAAAATATTTAAATAAAAATCAATATACTAATAAATTTTAAAACTAATTTTTTATTTTATAAAAACATGAAACTTTGGATTTAGAAACTTGAAAAGTTACCCGAATTGAATCCGAACATAAACTCAGATTAACATGAAAAAATCTAAAAAGAGGTTGAGCAGTTTTACTGAACTTCCCTCTTTTTCCCGTTATTCAGTCAAATAATCACACAAATAACGGAGCAACATCACCGTAGTCAGTAAGCAGAGAAAACTGCTTTTTGAAAATGGAATTTACAGTGCCCTGTTGCAAATCAAAGCTTTTGGTTTTCGACGTAGCCGCACTATCACTGATTGATCTGAAGGTGTCACCATGATCTCGACCACAGTTAAAAAATCACTAAACAAAATTAAATTTTACCGTGAAATCGAGTTACCGGATTTTGCCAGTAAAAAATCCATCCCAATCCGTCATTTAAATATCGGATTTGAAGGTAAAGAGATTGATGTTGAATTCTATATGAACAATCAATTTGCCACGATGTTTTTTGCTACGCTTTCAGTATTTCTGACTTATGGTGAAGATCTGGTGATTGAAACAGCTCGTCATCACCGTGAATTTATTCAAGACCCAGTTTTAAAACAGCGTGTTACTTCATTGATTGGACAAGAGGCGATTCACTCTAAACTGCACAATGAATATAACGATGCACTTAAAGATGTTGAATACCCTGTCGATTTATACCGTTTCTTGGGCGAAAACTTCTTTAAATATGTGTTTTTGAAATTCCCGCAACCGCTTAAATTATCGATGATGGCTGGTATTGAGCATTTTACTGCGGTACTTGCCGAATACATGATGAAGCACGAAAAGAATTTCTACTATTCAGATGATGCAAAAAGCCGTGCTTTATGGATGTGGCATATGCTTGAAGAATCTGAGCATAAAGATATTGCCTATGATGTATATCAATTACTCAATGGTAGCTACCCACTACGAGCTTCTGGCTTCTTCTTAGCTTTCTTTACTATTTTAGGTCTAATTCCTGCGACTACCTTGTTTATTCCGGTTTTAAGAAAACCGCAGGAAATGTTGACTAGAAAATTCTGGAAAGACGCGCGCCGTGGTGTAGGACTTATTTTTGGTCCAAAAGATGGTGTATTCGGTAGCACCATTGGCCAGATTTTCGATTATTTACGTCCTGACTTCCATCCAAATGACCATGACACGACCGAATATCTGGAGTACTACAAAGACAAATTACTCAAAGAAGGCGGCGCGATTGCACCTTACTTTGTGAAGGAATTTACCCCACCTGTACGCTTGTCATAACTGGCTTGCAACCAGCCATTACTTAATGGCTGGTTTTCCTTAAATCTATTTCGGGATGAATCATGATTTTATTTGGCAAAAAGAAAGTTAAACCAAGCCAAAAAGCTTATGCCGTCGTGACGGGTGCAGGCAGCGGAATTGGACGAAGTTTTGCAATTGAACTGGCGAAACGTGGTGGTAGCGTAGTCTGCGCAGATATTAATTTAGAAGCTGCAGAAGAAACTGTAACGTTGCTTGAACAACAGGGTGCAAAAGCATTTGCAATGCATTGTGACGTAGGTAACCCTGAACATGTCACAAATTTAGCTGAAACTGCTGAAATTTTACTTAGTCATCCTGTCACCCTTGTCATTAATAATGCGGGTGTAGGTTTAGGCGGTAAGTTTGACGAACTCAGCCTAGAAGACTGGAACTGGGTCATGAATATTAACCTGTGGGGTGTTATTCATGGTTGTCATGCATTTGTGCCAAAGTTCAAAAAACTAGGTTACGGCGCAATTATTAATGTAGCTTCTGCGGCGTCTTACACTGCTGCCCCAGAAATGACCGCTTATAACGTGACTAAAGCTGGTGTTCGTGCATTGTCTGAAACACTTTCGGCTGAGCTTCGTAAATTCAACATTAAAGTCAATGTGCTCTGCCCGACTTTGGTGCCTACCAATATCATTAAAAATGGTCGTATTCCGGGTCGTTATTCAAAACTTGCAGACCATGCGCTCATGAACTACGCACTCACCACAAGTGATGATGTAGCCAAACTGACACTTAACCGTCTTGATCAGGATGAGCTTTATACCATCCCTCAAATCGATGCGAAGTTGTTCTGGCTGATGAAACGTGCATCACCAAGTTTGTATACCAAGTTTCTTGGCACATCGTACAAATTATTTAAATAAGAAATTTTATAGGTAGTACCCATATGACTGCTCAAATGAAAACAAATGCATCAGCAAAAAAAGCTGTCAATTCACCTAGCCATATTTACGATACCTTTATTGTCGGTGCCGGAATTTCCGGTATCGCCGCAGCGATTCGTCTCGACCAAGTTGGCTATACCAACTATAAAATTATTGAAAAAGCAGGACGTGTGGGTGGCACTTGGCGTGAAAACACCTATCCGGGCTGTGGCTGCGATGTACCGTCGGCTTTGTATTCTTATTCGTTTGCGCCTAGTGCAAAATGGAGTCACTTATTTGCGCGTCAACCGGAAATCTTAAGCTATTTAGAAGATGTAAGTAACGAGTTTAATATTACGTCTAAAATTGAGTTTAATAACGAACTACTCAATGCTGCTTGGGATGAATCACGCCATTTGTGGGTACTTGATACAACTACTGGTCAATATCTATCTCGAACTGTTATTTTTGCTACAGGCCCAATTACCGAAGCCCAGATTCCCCGTCTTGAAGGTCTAGATACCTTTACTGGTGAAATGTTCCATTCAGCGAAATGGAATCATGACTACGACCTTACTGGAAAACGCATTGCTGTAATTGGTACAGGTGCATCTGCCATCCAGTTTGTGCCACAAATTCAGCCTAAAGCAAAAGAGCTATTTGTGTTCCAACGTACGGCTCCTTGGGTACTGCCAAAACCGGATACGGATTTGGGTGAGTTTAGTAAATCAATTATTGCCAAATATCCAGCGATTCAGGCAAGTTGGCGTAAAAGTGTAGCGCTAACCCTCAATGCGATTAATTTTGGTTTACGTAACCCACTTGCACTAAAACCAGTAAATGTACTCGGCAAGCAATTACTTAAACTTCAAATTGCAGACCCTGAGTTACGTAAAAACGTAACGCCTAATTTTGATATTGGCTGTAAACGTATTTTGTTTGCTAACAATTACTACCCTGCACTACAAGCACCAAATACCACGCTTATTCCACATGGCTTAGTTAAAGTCGAAGGCAATACGGTGATTGCAGCTAATGGCGAACGCCATGAAGTTGATGTGATTATTTGGGGTACAGGTTTTGAAGTATCTCACCCACCAATCGGCAAACGTGTGTTTAATGAAAAAGGCCAACGTTTAAATGATTTGTGGAAAAATAGTTCACCGGAAGCTTACTTAGGAACTAACATTGAAAATGTACCAAATGCATTCTTAGTGTTGGGACCAAACGTACTGGTTTATGACTCATTTATTGGTTTGGCAGAAGCACAGCTCGACTATATTGTAGATGGCTTGTTAAAAATTAAAAACAAAGGAATTAGCAAGTTAAATGTTAAGGCTGATGTAATTAAAAAGCACAACGACTTGGTGCAAAAGCATCTTCAAACCACTGTATTCAATAGTGGTGGCTGTAAGAGTTATTACCTTGACGCTAACGGTCGCAACTTTGCAGCATGGCCGTGGTCATTGAAAAAGCTTAAACAACGTTTGAAAAAACTAGATTTGAAGGATTATGAAGTTACATATCAAATGTCAAAGACACATTAATTTGTAAATTTGACCAAATCAGTTGTAAGGAATGGGCAGTGTATTTTAGATTTTCATGAAATACACTGCCTTCTTCATTCAATCTTCAAGAAATAAAAGAACAGGTTAAAGATGAAAGAAGGTCAATCAAGCCGTACCGCCGAAGCCGCTGCTGCTTTACGTGCGAATCACTTTAAAAATACGATAAATCCTGTATTTTCAGATCCCTATGCTTTTGAAATGACCAGTAAAGGTTGGAAAAAGCTTTTATCTATACCACTCATTGTTAAATTAATGAATTCACCCATTTTAAACCGTACCTTAGGTTTATTGAGTGGACAGGTTGTCGGCCGATCACGTTATGCCGAGGACTTACTTAACCAAGCTATTCAACACAATATTAAGCAATATGTTTTGGTTGGAGCGGGTTTAGACTCTTTTGTGCTCCGAAAATCACAGCATTATCCAACTTTAAAAATTTTTGAAGTTGACCATCCTGATACTCAGGCTGCCAAACAATCTAAACTCAAAAAATTAGGCGAACTTCCCTCTACTGTTGAATTTGTTTCTATTAACTTTGAGAAAGAATCTATCTCTGAAGCGCTTGCCCGAAGTCGCTATGTACGAAAAGCTCCGGCTTTCTTTTCTTGGCTGGGCACCACTCATTATTTAAAGCCGGACACTACGCTACAAACTTTAAAAAGTATTGCTGAATTTGCTGCAAACGGAAGCGAAGTGGTACTCGACTATTCAACCGACTTTCAGGAATTAAAAGGTATTGAGCGACTTGGGAGTATGGGTGTTGCACAGTTTACCCATTTGCTCAAAGAACCTTTACTAGGTCAATTTAAACCTTCAGATTTACATCAGGCGGTTGAAAAAATGGATTTTGAAGTAATCGAAGACTTGTCTGGTGAAGCTATTACTGAACGTTATTTTTATAAGCGTGCCGACAATATACGCCATACATCAGCAACACGTTTGCTACATTTGCGTTTAAAGAAATAAAGATATTTTGATTATTGGCTATTTAACCGCATGGCATGAGGTGTTTTCCCATGCCATCTTTTATAAGCATGAATAAAACTGGCAGGTTCGGCATAACCTAACCATTCGGCAATTTGCTCAACAGAAGCTTTTGGTAATGCCAAATATTGCTCTGCTAAGACCTGTCTAACCTCTTCACGAATCTGGATAAAAGTCATTCCTTCCGATGCCAAGTGACGGCGCAGGGTTCTTATATTTAAATGCAGTCGATCAGCCACTATATCCATAGATGGCATTTCCCCACGCATACTCATCAGCTGCTGTTGCACTAAGGTTGTAAATTTATTTTGTGATTGGCGCTTTTCTAATATTTGACGACATTGTTCTTCTGCAGTGTGCAAAACCAACTCATTCGCCATGAGTAGCTTTTGATCTACTTTTTGCGGATCAAGAATTACAAAACTTTTAGCTGCGCCAAATTCTGGCATGACCCCAAATAAATTTCGATAGGGCTCTGCATCACCTTTGGGTTGGAAAGAAAAAGCCAAATATTGGCAAAAATTATCCTGCACCAAATCTCGCTGTACCGTAATGAGTGCAGCGGCATCGCGTTCAATAATGAATTGACGCACTGAAGATGGAATATCTTGCTCATCAATTTCAATACGGATTCCTTGCGGTGTATCCGACACATCAAAGCGGGTAAAAGCAAAGGTTAAAGTAAAATAGGTTAAAGCCAAATCCAGTGCTTCACGAATGCTCGCACTACTCATCAGAGCCATGCCTAATGGCCCAAATGTGGTGAAATGATAGCGTGTGCCCACCTCTAAGCCTAATGTCGGTCTGTCTCCTAGTTGCTCAACCAAGTTATGAATCAACTGTAATTCCTGATGGCCTGTCACCACCATATTAGGGTCAAGTAATTGTTGTTGGCTAAGCCCAGTTCCTTGCAAAATTGTCTGATAAGAGATGCCTGATTCCATCGCGAAATCAGCCATTAACCGAACACTATGTACACTGCGTTCAAATGCCCATGCATACTTCACTGTATCGCTCAGAATGTCCTCGAATCACAATATTTTGTCCTCATCCATCCTCTAAATCAAGTTAATAAACGTCTATTCTGCATACAGGAAATTGCGATTTTTTCGCTCACTGTTTTTAAGGATTTTAGAGCAGCCTATGTTTAATTCGTCGTCTAATTCAAATAAAAATGTACGCATCGCCATTATTGGCACTGGCTTTGGTGGTCTAGGACTTGCCATTCGTCTCAAACAAGCAGGTTTTGAACAATTTACTCTATTTGAAAAAGCTGCCGATGTAGGTGGTGTCTGGCGTGACAACACTTACCCAGGCGCTGCATGTGATGTGCCGTCACATCTTTATTCTTTTTCTTTTGAACAGGAACTTGGTTGGAAAAATCGCTACGGGACATCTCAAGAGATTTATCAATATTTACGTCACTGTGCCGATAAATATGACCTTCGCCCGCACATCAAATTTAACACTGAAATAGCCAGCGCCGAATTTGATGCACTGCAAGGTGTATGGCACATCCAAAGTACAACTGGTGAACAGTTTGAAGCGGAATTTCTGGTTGGTGCTGTAGGCCAACTCAACCGCCCTGCCTATCCAAAACTTAAAGGCATTGAAAACTTTAAGGGTAAGGCATTTCACTCAGCGCGTTGGGACCATGACTATGACTTAACTGGTAAACGTGTTGCAGTCATTGGCACAGGCGCAAGCGCGATTCAGTTTGTACCTGAAATTGCAAAACAAGTGGCTCACCTAGACGTTTATCAACGCTCAGCGCCTTATGTTATTCCAAAACCGGATCGGGTTTACCAACCTTTAGAGAAAAAAGCTTTCCGTAAACTGCCGATCTTGCAAAGTCTAGACCGCGCCTTGCAATATGGCCATCATGAAATTCGCCTACTTGCTTTTACAACTTCACTTAATGAAATGCCTTTGGTGGAATACATATTCCAGCGCCACATTCGAAAAGTTGTTAAAGATGGGAAGTTACGCCACCGCTTAATGCCGGACTATCCAATTGGTTGTAAACGTATTTTAATCTCTAACCACTGGTATGAAACGCTGACCCAACCTCATGTTGATGTGATTGATACAAGCATTCAAGAAATTACTGAACATGGCATTTTAGACACGGAAGGAAAGCTGCGTGAAGTTGATGCCATTATTTACGGTACAGGTTTTACGGCGACTGAATTTATGGCGCCAATGCAAATTACTGGACTTGATGGGCGTACATTAAAAGACACATGGAAAGATGGTGCTGAGGCTTATTTAGGTCTAACAGTAAACGGATTCCCTAACTTCTTTATGTTGTATGGACCAAATACCAACCTCGGGCATAACTCAATCGTCTATATGATTGAAAGTCAGGTGAATTATATTTTAGATGCACTGCGCACTACTTTGAAAAATAACCTGCTGTTCACCAACATTCGTGCCGAAATTCAACACGAGTTTAATCAAAATATTCAGGAAAAAATGAAAAAAACGGTGTGGGCGCAAGGCTGTACCAGTTGGTATCAAACTGCTGATGGCAAAAATACCAATAACTGGCCAGGTTTTACCCTTGAATATCGCCAACGCACTCGTCGCTTTGACATTGAAAACTACACTCAGGTGTCGGCTATTTCTTAAATACGCTTCGCCATAGGAAATGAGAAAAATAAACGGAGAATTTTATGAAGTCTTTTAAAAATAAAGTCGCAGCTGTGACAGGTGCGGGTTCAGGTATTGGTCAAGCAATTGCAATCGCCCTCGCGAAACAAGGCTGTCATCTGGCACTTTCTGATATTAGTGAAGCCGGGTTAGCCAAAACAGTCGAGCTCTTAGCACCCTATTCTGTCAAAGTCACCACTCAAAAAGTTGATGTGGCTAAACGTGATGAGGTTGCAACTTGGGCAAAGGCAGTGGTAGATGAGCATGGCCAAGTTAACCTGATTTTTAATAATGCTGGTGTCGCAATAGGGAGTACGGCTGAAGGTGTGAGCTACGAAGATCTTGAATGGCTCATTGGTATTAATTTTTGGGGCGTGGTTTATGGCACCAAAGAGTTTTTGCCTTACTTAAAGCAAAGTGGTGATGGGCATATTATTAATATTTCCAGTATGTTTGGTTTAACAGCTCAACCGACCCAAAGTGCTTATAACGCCAGTAAATTTGCCGTTCGTGGTTTTACTGAATCATTACGCCAAGAACTTGATATGCAAAATGCTGGTGTGAGCGCGACTTGTGTGCATCCGGGTGGTATTCGCACCAATATTGCCAAAGCTGCACGTATGAATAATAGCGTCCAGTCTTTAGGAATGGACCCGCTAAAAAGCCAAGATGCTTTCGATAAATTACTTCGCACCCCTGCTGATGATGCAGCTCAGCAAATTTTGGAAGCTGTTCGTAAGGACCGTCGCCGTTTACTTATTGGAGCCGATGCAAAAGCCGTTGATGTAATTCAGCGTATTCTGCCGCAAGGCTACCAAAAGATCTTTGCAGCCGCGACAGCTTGGCAAACTCGCCTACTCAACAAATCAGCAAAATAAAAATAGTGGTCAGCATGCTCTTAATTTTAGGAGATGCTGGCTAATCTCACATGCTTAGTATGAGTCCTTATTATGAAGCAGCTTCTTGCATGGACCATCCGTACAACACTACGTCCAGCTTTATCCCCTAAAACACCACTAAAGCTACAACGTTTTTGTAGTGATGCAGCCAGTGCTATTGTGCTTGGGCCTCGTGGTTATCAAACAAAGAAGCAAATAATTGCTCAAGTTCCTACGCTTCATATTCGGCCTAAGACCATTAAGTCAGGTCGCGGTATTTTGTATTTACATGGTGGTGGCTATGTCGTGGGCAGTAGCAAAAGTCACGCTAAACTTGCCGCTCAGATCGGACATGTAGCTCAAGCACAAGTCTGGTTACCTGAATATCGTCTGGCCCCAGAACACCCAAGCCCTGCTGCTATTGAAGATATCATTGCAGTCTATAAAACTTTACTTGCTTACGGACAAGACCCTAAAAAACTTGTAATTGCGGGTGACTCCGCTGGCGGCGGGCTGAGCTTAAGCACCGTAATTGCTTTACGAGATGCGGGCTTCCCTTTACCAGCGGCTTTAGTTTTACTTTCGCCTTGGGTTGACTTAAGTCTTTCAGGAAACACAATAAAAACTCATGCTGCTCAAGATGCGATGTTGTCAGAGGACTGGTTAACCTGGTGTGCAAAAAACTATTGCGGCCAAAAATCGGCAACCGATCCAACATGTTCCCCACTTTATGCTGACTTAACCGGATTACCGCCGATTCTGATCCATGTCGGTACCGAAGAAGTTTTATTAGACGATGCAAAACGCCTTGCTGAACAAACTGAAAAATACGGCATTCCGACGAACTTAAAGCTTTATGACCAAGTCGGACATGTTTTTCAATTTCATGCAGGTATACTAAAGGAATCTAATGACTCCATTGAGCGCATTGGGCAATTCATTGATAAACATACAGAGTCAATATAAAAAATATCATTAGACAGGAGCCTTCATCATGACAATAAACAATTATGACTATGATTACCTCATTATTGGTTCAGGCTTTGGTGGTAGTGTTTCTGCTTGCCGTTTAACTGAAAAAGGCTACTCAGTTGCCGTAATGGAAATGGGGCGACGCTGGAAAGCTGAAGATTTTGCTAAAAACAACTGGAATACTCGCCGCTGGATTTGGCGTCCGGGTATGAAACTTTTCGGTTATTTCAACATGCGTTTTTTTCGCCATGTCACCATTATTTGCGGTAATGCTGTCGGCGGTGGTTCAATTACCTATGCCAATACCCTACTGGTTCCACCTGAACATATTTGGGATGAAGGCACATGGGCAGATGCCGCGGACTGGAAAAATGAAATGCCTCAGCACTATGCTGAAGCAGAACGTATGCTTGGCGTGACTGATAATAAAATTTTCGGCCCTGCCGACCACATGCTAAAGAAAATGGGTGAAGCAGTCGGTGTTGGCCATACATTTAAACCTACTCGTGTTGCCACTTTCTTTCCACCCGAAGGTGAAGAAGGTGGCAAGACCTACCCCGACCCTTATTTTAACGGCGAAGGTCCAGACCGTGGCACTTGTACCGCATGTGGCGGTTGTATGACGGGTTGTAAACACAACGCAAAAAATACATTAGATAAAAACTATTTGTACTTTGCCGAAAAAAATGGCGCCAAGGTTTATGAAGAAACCAAAGTAGTTGATGTTAAACCGCTCAATGATAAAGCCGATGGCAGCGATGGTTATGAAGTTACGACTGAATGTTCAAGCTCATGGTTTAACAAACAACGTCGTACTTGGCGAGTTCGTAATGTGATTTTCTCGGCATCTTCTTTAGGGACACAAGAGATATTGTTCCGTTTAAAACAGTCCGGTTCTCTGCCAAATATTTCTGATGATTTGGGTAATCGAGTTCGTACCAATGCCGAGTCGATTTTAGGTGTTCGCTTTTTTGGTAAAGATGTCGACATGAGTAAAGGTGTTGCTATTGGTTCAAGTATTTACATTGACCATGACACTCATATTGAAGCGACTCGCTACCAAAGTGGTTCAGATGCTATGGGCCTTATGTGTACTTACATGGCTAAAGGAAAACCGGGTTGGACACGTATTTTCTTTTGGTTATGGGCACTCATTTGCCATCCATTTATTTTCCTTCGCATGAGTAATCCTGTCAGTTTTGCACGTCAAACCTTAATTTTCCTTGTCATGCAAACTGCAGATGCGTCCATTAACATGCGCTTGAAACGTAACTGGTTCTGGCCTTTTGGTAAGGTGTTATCGAGCGAGGGTAAAAAGCTACCTGTTTATATTCCGCAGGCCAATGCATTTACCGAAAAAGTTGCCAAAATGTTTAATGGCCACCCCATGACGACCATTACCGAAATTTTGTTTAACGTACCTTTTACAGCTCACTGTATGGGTGGTTGTGCAATTGCTTCAAGTCCAGAGCGTGGTGTGGTAGATGGACAAAATCGGGTGTTTAACTATAAAAACTTATACGTTGTAGATGGTTCAATGTTAGGTGCAAATTTGGGGGTTAACCCAAGTCTCACCATTACAGCTCTAGCAGAACGTGCAATGTCTTATATTCCGGCTAAACATACTTTAGAAGAACAAGCTTATACTCAAACTCAGGGTGAAGTTTTAGAAGCAGCAAAAGTATCTGCTTAATCACATCCAAAAGCAGGTTAAAACCTCAAATAAAAGGTTTTAACCTGCTTTTTTAATATTTAAAATTTAAAGGTGTAATCGACATTCAAACGTGTTTCATTTGCCGAGTGGAAAGTCATATTCGTTGGCATGTCATTACGATAGTGAGAAAAGCGAGCTCGCATTCCTAAGCCCTTTAACTTGCCTTCTGGAATTTTATAACCCAAATCAAACTCCAGCGAATCTTCTTTAAATCGCTGATCGCCATATTGCAGTAAATCAATATCTTCACCTTTAGCATAACGGGTCATAAAACGTAGTCCGTTTAATGAAACATCCCCTATCCGCGCATTTTTAAAGTCATATTCATAACGAATCGAGTAGACTTTTTCGTCTTTATTTGAGTAGTCCGAACTCATAAAATCAAGCACAACCGGACTTTCAGTTCCCGACAAAAATGGCAGACCAGTCGAACCAAACGACTGCATGTAGCCCAAAGAAACCGTATGATTTTGATAGTTCAAACCAAATAAGCCACTAATATGGCGGTTATCAACCTCTCCTATTTTTTTACTTCCAGTTTCTTCACTATTAAAAAACCGTACATCACTTAAAAAATTAAGTTGATCATTTAAAGGTTGTTTGCCGTTAAAGCCCAAAAATTGTTGCTGGTAAATGTCTTTGAGTTCAGCATGGTAAGCACGTAAACGGTAGTCTTTTAACTGATAACTTCCACCTAAAGTATAAAACGAGTCAGTGGTTGCTGCTTTGTTAAATCGATGATTGATATTGTCTGTTCCAACATCGGTATAACGAATGGAGTCACGCTGCCGTACTTCGTCGACATAAAAACCTTCGAGTTGAAGATTTGGAATTTCATTTGAAACAAAGCGAATACCGCGATAAGTCTGTGGAAACAAACGCGCTGGCGATGAAAATATGGTTGGTAATTGCGGAACTAAGTCGCCCACAAAAAGCTCATTTTTTCTAAATTTAGCCTTCCCTGTAATGCCTATTTTTCCATAATAATCATCACGCGAGTTATCAGGATTAACTGGGAGTAAGCCACTACGTGCATAGTCGTCAGCACGACTTCCCATCAGGTTAAAACCTGCCATTGCGAGCACATCAACACCAAACCCCACTGTCCCTTCGGTATAACCCGACTGTCCTTTAAAAATTAAACCCTGTGCCCAATCTCTGGCCGCCGTATAGGGATATGGGTCTTTTTTATAGTCTCGGTCGAAGTAAAAATTACGGAGCGTCAGCTCAGCTTTACTGTCTGCTATAAACTCGGCATGCACAACTTGACTAAATAATGGGCACAAGCATACCCCCACCCATAATGGTGTCTTTTTCATTTTTTAACTCAACTATTTAATTTTTAATGGATTAAGGTGCTGTTTTAAGTGAGAAGTTTTGCTCTTTCTTACTTCGGTAAAAAGCGCTACCTAAACTCAAAATCAGGAAAATAGCCAAAATAAACACCACACCGTAATAGGCATACAGCGTTGCAGGTGCAATACCTTTATCTAAGAAAATGCCTGCAACCGTTGGCGATAAGATTGCCCCAATCCGACCAAAACCAATTGCATAACCCACGCCGCGACTACGGATTTCAGCATCGTAAATCGTTGGAGAAATAGAATATAAACCTGCCACACAGCCATTAATGAGTGTGCCAAGTAATAAACCGACTATGAGAGCAATGCTCACTTGAGATGAGACAGCGACAAATAGGAAAACACATGCCGAGGTTAGCCCTAAAAACAAACTTAAGGCATAGAAAATTTTCATACGTGAAGCAAGTAAACCAATAATGGCTGCTCCGAAAATACCACCAATACTAATTAAAATACCGGTACTTACGCCTTGCTCTGGTGACATCCCCATTGAAATCAGAATTTTTGGTGTCCAGCTCATCACGAAGTAAAAGCCAAACATCACTAAAAAGAATGCAAACCATAAACAAAGTGTCTGGAACCCCTGCTGCCCTGAAAATAATTTACCAATATCACCTGTATTTTTTTGATTATTCTTGCCGTAATAAGGTAAGGCTTTTAAAGCAGTTAAACCCATACGATTTACTGTTGCGTTAATACGTTCTAGTGCCTGTTTTGGTCTTTTCGCCAACAAATAATCTAAAGATTCAGGTAATAACCATGCACTAATCAGCAACATCACTATAGTTGTGATGCCCCCTGCCAAAAAGATTGAACGCCAACCTAAATGCTCAATCAAGGCCAGTGAGAGTACACCGCCCAGCGTCGCACCAATGCCATAACCTGTAGACATTAAACTCACTGCGAGACTGCGCCAGCGTGCATTGGCATATTCACTTGCCAAGACATTACTACTCGCAAGAATCCCACCTACCCCAATTCCGTTAATAAACCGAAGTGCGGCCAACATGCCGTGACTTTGCACTAAAGCACAGCCCAACATGCTCAGACCTGCAATTACAAGACAAACCAAGATAAGTAAACGGCGACCAATTTTATCGGCTAAAGGTGCGAGAAAAATTGAACCGGCAGCCATACCAAAAAGACCTGAACTCAGCAATAAGCCAATTTGTGCGCCTGAAAGTGACCATTCTGCTGACACGGACGGAGCGGTAAATGCCATTACCATCACATCAAAGCCATCAATAATATTGAGACAAATACAGATCAAAATGATGAACCATTGATAACGGCTCATATTATTGTGATTGATCTCACTTAGAACATCTCTTTCCATTTGTGCATCTCCCAATGTGGATAAGAGATACACACGACATTGCTAATATGAGCGATTGGGTGGTTATGCATATCCGTATCCATCATGACCTAGAGGAATATTTGTTTTTTTGAGCATCCTGCTCTTTTTCTATACTGAATATTTGGATCCAAAAAATCAACTAAAATTATAAATTGATTATTAAAACATCTATAAACATATAAATTATATAAGTATAAAATTATTAAAAACATAAAATTAGATTGTTTGAATATTTTTATGGATCCACAATAAAAAATCTATTATGATCGATTCCAGAGCATTTTTTAGCCAAAAAAGCTCTGTTCATTTCCATGGAATGCAAGATGCATTTATAAAACTTCAAAGGATTGTTGTTATGAAACTCAAAAGAGTAAGCCAGCTTACATTGGGACTTTTTTTTGCCAGCCAATTGTTTTACACAGCGCAAGCAGCATCTCCAAAAAATCAACAACCACCGAATATCATGATTATTTTGGCCGATGATCTTGGATTTTCAGACATTAGTGCCTATGGCAGTGAGATTAAAACACCTCATATTGACAGCCTGTTAAAGCAAGGAAAAATGCTTTTCAATTTTCATGCTTCATCAATGTGTTCACCTACTCGTGCACAGCTTATGACAGGTGCAGATAATCACTTGGTCGGTTTAGGTGCCATGTATGAAACTTCAAAACGACAAGAAAAATTGGTTGGCACCGATAGTCCGCGTGCACTGCTCAAAATTGATGGATATTCAGGTCACTTAACGCAAAATGCTTATACACTCGCAGAAATTTTAAAGACTAAAGATTATTACACCTTCATGGTCGGTAAATGGCACTTAGGCTATGCTCCCGAACAAAACCCTAAAGCCCGTGGTTTTGATCAATCTTTTGCCCTGCTCGATGGCTTCGATTTACACTTTAAAGACCAACCTAAAAACTATCCGCGCAACACCCAATACACGGAAAATGGTCAAAAGGTTACATTGCCTGACAACTACTACTCAACCGACTTTTTTACACAAAAAGCTTTTGAGTATTTAGACAAAAATAAAGCGCAGAAACCATTTTTTACCTACCTCGCCTATACCGCTCCACACTGGCCAATACAGGCACCTGCTCACTATAGAGATTTATACAAAGGTAAATACAATCAAGGCTATGATGCGATTCGCAAACAACGCTTTGAACGTCAAAAGAAATTAGGATTAATTCCTACAAACGCAGAATACCCAACTGAAAGTGGTAATCAGGCTTTAGGCACTAAAAGCTGGAATGAACTCACCCCACAAGAGCGCAAATATGAAGCGCGTAAAATGGAAGTTTATGCTGGCATGGTCACCCAGTTAGATGATCGAGTGGGCGATGTTATTCAATATCTTAAAAAGCATCATTTATATGACAACACTTTGATTGTGTTTATGTCAGATAACGGCGCTGAAGGTGGTGATCATAATTTCCCAATGGGTGATGCCGACAATCGTTATGAAAATATAGGCAACGCCAGCTCATATGTTTACATGGGACCACGCTGGGCCGAAGTGAGCAGCACACCATTTACCCACTGGAAGTCAGCTGCTTCAGAAGGTGGAGTACGTGTTCCATTTATTGTTAAATCGCCTGTACAAATTTCTAAACAACGTGGAATCAACAATAACTTTGCGACAGTCAGAGATATATTCCCAACCGTTATGGAACTAGCGGGTATTCAAAATAATCAAATCTATCCAACTTCAAGCACTAAAATTAAACCGTCTGGTTTTAGCCTAATTCCTGCTTTTAAGGATAATACTGCCCGTATTCGCCCTGTTAATTATTATGACTTTAAAGAATTGCATGGCAGCCGCTACGCCAAAACTGACGAATGGAAACTTGTTGAAAACTCACCTTCTAAATTTAAAAGCCACGGTTGGGAACTCTACAATTTAAAAACAGATTTTAATGAGCAACATAATGTTTATGCAGAACATCCTGAGATCGTCAAAGTCTTAAATAATAAATATTTAAGATATGCCGATGAAAATGGTGTTGTGGATTTTGAGCAATACAATAAAAAGTAGAGAAAAACAGATGAAACAAATCATGATGCTTTCATCGTTTCTCTTACTTTGTGCGTGCCAAAAAACCACGCCTCAACTAGAACAGACCACCTTGCCCGACTTAGGCAGCAAAGCTAAATGTAATTCTTATTCGGGGCTTCCTTCGGGTTGGCCTAAAAACAAAGAAGCCGGCATGGTCAAGCTTCCGCAAGGAAAAATTGTTTTAGGCACCACACAAGGTTATGAAGATGAACGCCCATTAAACTTACAGGCAACTTCCGTTCCCGCTTTTTTAATTGATGCAACTGAAGTCACCAATGCCCAATTTCAAGAGTTTGTTAAACAAACGGGTTATGTCACCGATGCAGAAAAGCAAGGCGGTGCGGCCATGTTTGTACAACCTGAGCATCCAGTTGAAGAATTACAGTGGTGGAAATTTGGAAAAGGTGCCAACTGGAAACATCCTTGGGGATTAAACAACCCTAAACAACCTGCACCTCATGAACCTGTACGTATGGTGACATGGAATGATGCTTATGCTTATGCAAACTGGCTCGGTCATGACTTACCGTCTGAGCTTGAGTGGGAGTATGCAGCCAAAGGTTTTCAGCAAAACTCCGACATTGGCCCCACCCATGAAGGCCATATTGTAGCCAACTTCTGGCAAGGTGAATTTCCATACAAAAATGTTCAGGAAGATGGTTTTAAGGATGTGGCCCCTGTGGGTTGTTTTAGCAAAAACCCATTTGGTTTATACGACTTGATTGGCAATGTATGGGAATGGACGCAAACACCCTATACAGGTCCAAGAGATCATCATATGGGAGATCCATCGAAATATCGGCAAAGTCACGAACAGATTTTGCAATACACGATTAAAGGTGGGTCTTATTTATGCGCAACCAACTATTGCGCGCGTTATCGTGCTGCCGCGAGGCATCCACAAGAACTCGACCTTGCCACCAGCCATGTCGGTTTTAGAACAGTAAAACGCTTTTAAACGGATTTAAAAATGAAGCATATTTTTATTTATGGGATTTTCTTCTCAGGGACGACCCTTGCCTGCTGTTTAGCTCATAGTGCAGTCGATGTTAATTTTCAAAATACACTCACGCTAAAAACATTCAACTTCGACAGACAATATGAAAATGGGACCAGCCCCGATACTCATAGCTTGAGCCAAGGTCTGATCTATCGTGGCGACTGGTCAACCAAACTTAATGAGGTTCAGCTACACCTCAATCCAAGCATTCAATATGCTTATCGCCTAAGTAGTGACCAACACACCAATGATATGGTCATACCCTTTGACCCTAATACCAAAAAACAAGCACAAGACTACGTTAAATATGGCTTAGGAGCTGGAGTTGAATATCAAAACTTTCACATGAATATAGGTGAAATTATTCCCGACTCACCACTTACCCCACAAGTCGACACACATCAATTACGCGTGAACTACAAAGGCTTGGAATTAAAATATAAGACACCGCAACAAAATTTCGAGCTGGGTTTGATTAACCGTTATTCACCCAAAAATGAGGAGGACTACCACAAACTCGCCATATCAAAACATGAATCTGACGGACTCTATTTCTTTCAATGGGATGGCAAAACACCACGGTACCACTGGAAATTTTATAATGGTTACTTAACAGATCTCATCAATCAAAGTTACCTTGCTTTTGATTATCAATGGACAAAGCAGCACACTACAAAATTACGTGTGTTTCGCCACGACGATGTCGGTAAATCAAAGCTTGGTGAATATGACAATACATCCATAGGCGCTATGCATTTCATCAAACATGGCAACTTTACAACCGGAATTGGCTATCAAGAAAACTTTGGCAAAGATGGTATTCCAAAACTCGATAATATGCCCATTCCTCACATGGTGAACTGGACCTTAGGCGCGTTTACCAAAGCAGATGAAAAGTCTTATCATTTCGTTGCTTCCTATGACTTTAAAAACTATATCAAGGGTTTAAAAGTGACCTATAAATATATTTATGGCGACTCTTTTCAGACCATGAATCAAAACGATTTTGAGCAAGAAAGTGATGTGTTGATTCAGTACGATCTAAATGCTTGGATTAAAAATCTTAAATTTCTTTTATTAAATATTAACTACGACACCAAACATGGCAAAAGTCTGGATGAACAGCGCATGATGCTTCATTACACTTTTAATTTCTAAATTTTCACGGCCCATAATGGCTATAGTTACAGCCATTATGGATCCAAATTAAAACAAATAAAAAAAATTTCCCAAAAACTCCAAAGAAACGTATAAGTCCTTAACAATAGTTAAAAATATACAAATTAACCAACTTTAAAGAACAATATTTTTGAATAAATATACTGCTTATCAATTGACCAATATTTTTATTTATTATAAATTGGATCCAATAAGTGATAAGGAGTCGTCACAAATGTTTATTAAAAATGCTTGGTATGTAGCTTGCCGTCCAGAAGAAATCCAAGATAAACCATTAGGTCGCACCATCTGTGGTGAAAAAATCGTTTTTTATCGTGGTAAAGAAAACCAAGTTGCAGCCGTTGAAGATTTTTGTCCGCATCGTGGTGCCCCACTCTCACTTGGCTATGTCGAAGATGGC
The DNA here is from genome assembly GCF_002899995.1 of Acinetobacter sp. AKBS16. Classification (NCBI taxonomy): domain Bacteria; kingdom Pseudomonadati; phylum Pseudomonadota; class Gammaproteobacteria; order Moraxellales; family Moraxellaceae; genus Acinetobacter; species Acinetobacter sp. AKBS16. The sequence continues at coordinate 109,583 of NZ_POYH01000091.1, forward strand.
AATCTTGTCTGTGGTTATCATGGCTTAGTCATGGGTTGTGACGGAAAGACCGTTTCAATGCCAGCCCAACGTGTAAATGGTTTCCCTTGCAACAAAGCATATGCAGTTGTTGAAAAGTTCGGCTTTATTTGGGTATGGCCAGGTGAAAAGGCTTTAGCAGATGAAGCAAAACTCCCAACTTTAGAATGGGCAGATCATCCGGAATGGAGCTATGGCGGAGGCTTGTTTCACATTCAGTGCGACTATCGCCTAATGATCGACAATCTAATGGATTTAACCCATGAGACCTATGTTCACTCAAGCAGTATTGGGCAAAAAGAAATTGATGAAGCCCTGCCAGTGACTAAAGTTGACGGTGACCATGTCATTACCGAACGCTATATGGAAAATGTGATCGCACCTCCATTTTGGCAAATGGCCCTTCGCGGCAATCATTTAGCAGATGATGTACCTGTCGACCGTTGGCAACGTTGCCACTTCTTTGCGCCAAGTAATGTCCACATTG
>NZ_POYH01000091.1:110191-113276 GCF_002899995.1 Acinetobacter sp. AKBS16
AAGTAGGTGTAGCGCATGCTGGACATGGTGGTTATCACGCACCGAAAGACAAAAAAGTGTCCTCAATTGTGGTCGATTTTATTACACCGGAAACTGAAACATCACATTGGTATTTCTGGGGAATGGCGCGTAACTTCCAGCCAGATAATGCTGAACTCACCGATCAAATTCGTGAAGGCCAAGGCAAAATCTTTACTGAAGATTTAGAAATGCTGGAGCAACAGCAGCAAAACATTTTAAACAATCCACATCGCAAGTTACTGATGCTCAATATCGACGCAGGTGGTGTCCAGTCCCGTAAGGTCATTGACCGACTCCTTGCCGAAGAAAATAAAACACCTCCTGAAACGTCCACACAGAAGTTTCCAAACATTCGGATTATTTAAAGGAGCATGAACATGGACGTTATCATTCAAAAAATTCACCAGCTCACCCCGACCATTCGTGCATTTGAATTGGTTGCAGCAAATGGTACAGAGCTGCCGAGTTTTGAAGCAGGTGCACACATTGATGTGCATCTGAAAAATGGCCTCACCCGTCAGTATTCTCTTTCAAACTGTTGCAGTGAAAAACATCGTTATGTCATTGGTGTTTTACATGATGCCAATTCACGCGGTGGTTCACGTTGTATCCATACTGAATATCGTGAAGGCGACCTCTTAAAAATTGGTGAGCCGCGTAATTTATTTGAAATTCACCCTCACACAAAAAAGGCGGTTTTATTTGCAGGCGGTATTGGGATTACCCCTATTTTGTCGATGGCGTATCGGCTTAAGTCGGCCAATATCCCTTTTGAATTACACTACTTTGTTCGCAGTCATGAAATGCTTGCCTTCTATGGCAATTTAACCGAGCACTTTGGTGACCAAGTCCATTTTCACATTCAAGATCAATCAGACACCGAATGTAATATGGCAGAGGCTTTGGGCCAAGCTTCACCTGATAAACATTTATATGTGTGTGGGCCTACAGGGTTTATGCAGTTTGTCATGAGCTCGGCTGAACAAGCTGGGTGGTATAGTGAACAGTTACATCAAGAACATTTTGTCGCTCAAAAGGTAGATACGTCCAACGATGAAGCTTTCACGATTGAAGTGAAAGGTACGGGCCGCCGAATTGAAGTATTGCCAGAGCAGACTGCAACAGAAGCATTAATTGCAAATGGTTTTGATATTCCTGTTTCATGTGAACAAGGCATTTGCGGTACCTGTATTACCCGCGTGGTAGAAGGTATACCTGATCATCGTGATCTATTTATGACTGATGAGGAGCATGCACTAAATGACCAATTTACGCCTTGTTGTTCTCGTGCAAAAACTAAACATCTTGTGATTGAGCTTTAATTCTGGAGTTCCTTTATTCAAAAATAAAGGAACTTTTCACTTTAAGCGCTGAGAACATTTCTTAGCGTTTCACCTAAAATCACCACACTACTGTGTTCGCGCATTAACGTTTCAGCACGCCCTGCCTGACGATGTACCAATGCATCGAAAATCGAACAATGCTGTAAATGCGCATAGTGCAAACGGCGATATTCCGATAAAGCTTGGTTCTGGTCATAGGTAATGGCTTGGGCAGAAGCCATTGGCAATTGGTTGTTTTTAGCCAACGCTTGGATGAGCGCAACGTTTTGCGCTCCCTCAATAATAGTGTCATGAAAGATGACATTAAAATGGTGATAACGTTCTAGCTCAGCATCACCAAACTCGTCTTTTTCATTAAATAGTTGTTCCGTTTCTTGAATGCAATGTTGCAACGTCTTTTTCTGATCTTCGCTTAAGCCTTGTTCGGCCAAAGTTTTCGCAGCCAACCCTTCAAGCACACCGCGCACTTCAAGTGCGTCATGCACCAGTTTTCCGGAAATTTCACGAACCGTGTAACCACGAGTTGGGTTTTTAATGAGGAGACCTTCTTGTTCGAGCAACCGAAAGGCTATACGAACAGGCTGGCGTGAAACACCAAGTAACTCGGCAGTAGGAATCTCGGCAATTCTGGCACCGCCTTCAAGTTCCCCTGAAATAATCATTTTTCTTAGTTTTAGTAAAACTTGTTGTCCTGAAGACATTCGTTGCCACACATCATCAAAAACGTCACTTCGATGCTAGCAAGTTCATTTGCAAAATGAAATCAATTTTCTGTGTGAATCAGTACTTAGCAATTTAACTCAACCTAAACAAACACACTTATTTAAAATTTTTAAGATTATTGACCATAATATCGAGGTTATTGCGAATTAAATAAGCCAAGTTAATATCAATGCCTTCAAGCATTTTTTCTTCGACTTTTAAAACCACTTCATTGCATTTATTTAACTTTTCAATCCCGCTTTTGGTCAGGGTAATTAAAATACGGCGGCCATGTGTCGGGTCCGGTTTTTTCTCAATCCAGCCATTCACCAGTAAATCTTGCAAAATTTTATTGGCAGATTGAGGCTTTATGAAAGAACGCTCAGCAAGCTTGGCATTGGATAAATTACTTTTTGAAGCTAAAACAGAAAGTGCGGTAAATTGCGGTAAGGTAATTTCAAGCTCTTTTAAATGTTCTGTTAAATGTTTACTAATAATTCGGTCAACACGAGCAATCATGTAACTTAACTTAGGCTCATCTTCTACTTTTTTTGGAACTAAATTCGAACGTACCATAACCTTTCAATCATCATAAGAAAATCTGTAGTGAAAGTATGAGGTTCTAACCCCATACTTTCGTTAAAACTTAGCGAGCACCTGAGCTTTGTACTAAATGTACAGGCTGTTTAGGTTTTTTGACAAGAAGTAATGCAGAGATCGCTGCAATTAAGATCACTGGAATACTTGAACCAATTACGATGGTCGAGCTTTGCCCAAGCGAGAGTAAAAAACCAGCCATTAAAGGTCCAGCAAACGAACCAATACGCCCGATTGCAACCGCAGCGCCAACTCCGGTTCCACGCATTTCGGTTGGATAATACATGGCAGCCAAACCATACAACGCCGATTGCCCACCCACAATGAATAAGCCACAACCCACTGCCGAAAGTGCAAGTAAAGCAACGGTTGGAGAAATTGCTAAACAGCATAGTGAGAATAAAATGCCGAGATAAATTAGC
>NZ_POYH01000091.1:113383-122126 GCF_002899995.1 Acinetobacter sp. AKBS16
ACAAAGCTCATGCGTAATTTATCAAGCAATACGCCCATCAGAACCGAACCTAAAATTCCGCCAACGTTATAGCCCATCTGTACATAGTTCGCCTGTAGTTTTGATAAGCCTTGGGCACCCATCAGTAACGGCAACCAGTTCAACAAGAAGTAGAGCACCACCAATGTGCAGAAAAAACTTATCCAAAGTTGAATGGTCGACATACGTCGTTCTTTAGCAAATAAAACCTCAAAGAATGGCGTGGTTTGCTGTGCTTGAACTTTGCGTTGCAGGTAGTCATTTGACTCAGGTAAAAAGCGCATAATCAGTGGTATTAATAAAATAGGCGCAATCCCCCCGATATAGAAAATATGACGCCACTCTGCATCGCCTGCCAATGCCATGGCGACCACCGATGTCAGTAAGCCACCAAAAGGAATGCCGCTATACATCACACTAACTGCAGTACCTTTGTGCTGGTCAGGTACAGCTTCAGAGGCAAGCGTAATCATCATGGGTAGCGCCCCACCCATTCCCAAACCCGTACAAAAACGAATAAGCAGTAACAGACTAAAATTGGCCGCATAGGCGGTTAGCAAAGACATAATTCCAAAAAGTAAGATACTAAAAATCAGAATTTTCTTACGCCCGACAATATCGGCAAACCGACCACCTAATATTGCGCCTGGGAGTGTTCCCAAAATTGCAGCACTAAATGCCCACGCCATCTGGGCATTATCTAACATAAACTCAGCCCGCATTCGTGGAGCGGCTACCCCCATTGATTGAAGATCAAAGCCTTCAAAAATTGCTATGGCAAAGCACAGTAGCAACGTGATTTTTGCCCTTGAAGGCTGTCCTGATATTTTTTCCATTGTGTTGTCCTTTATTGACTAGTCGTTCCATTTAGCCCTTTGTGTATTATTTTTAAACACACCAAAAATATCAGTTAAACTTATTAAAAAATCAACATATTTTTATTTAAAATTATTTTTTAAAATAATTAATATTTAAAATACAACAAATTATAAAATATTTATGAAATTTTCCAAAAAAGACTTGAATGTAAGTTTAACTGATATTAGATTAAATCCCAGAACAGCAAAAAATCATTCAAGGAGTATGAAGATGAGTTATGAAAACCGCTGGGAAACAGTAGATGTTAAAGTTGAAAATGGAATTGCATGGGTCACTTTAAACCGCCCTGAAAAGAAAAATGCCATGAGCCCAACTCTCAATCGTGAAATGATTGATGTGCTTGAAACGCTAGAGCTTGATCAAAATGCCAAAGTTTTGGTTCTGACTGGTGCAGGTGACTCTTGGACAGCGGGTATGGATTTAAAGGAATATTTCCGTGAAGTCGACACTCAACCAGAGATTTTCCAAGAGCGTATTCGACGTGACTCATGTCGCTGGCAGTGGCAACTTCTTCGTATGTATTCAAAACCAACCATTGCCATGGTTAACGGCTGGTGCTTTGGAGGCGGTTTCTCACCTTTAGTGGCGTGTGACCTAGCAATTGCAGCAGATGAAGCAACTTTCGGTTTATCTGAAATTAACTGGGGTATCCCACCGGGCAACCTTGTAAGTAAAGCAATGGCAGATACCGTAGGTCACCGTGCATCTTTGTATTACATCATGACGGGTAAAACCTTTAGTGGTAAAGAAGCTGAAACCATGGGTCTTGTGAATAAAAGCGTACCGCTTGCCCAATTAAAAGCAGAAGTGACTGAGCTTGCAAATTGCTTACTCGAGAAAAACCCTGTGGTTCTTCGTACTGCTAAAAATGGCTTTAAGCGTTGCCGTGAACTGACATGGGACCAAAACGAAGATTACTTATATGCCAAACTTGATCAATGTATCCACCGCGATACTGAAAATGGTCGCCAAGAAGGTTTGAAACAATTCTTAGATGAAAAATCAATTAAACCGGGTTTACAGAGCTATAAACGTACTGGTTAACTTTTGATTCTTTAATGGCAATGTAAGGACGCAACCCATGCAAAATGTACAGTTACTTATTCACGGTCAATCTGTTGATGCATCAAATCAGGCAACTTTTGAGCGTATTAGTCCAATTGATGGAACGGTAGCAACTAAAGCTGCTGCTGCAACATTGGAAGATGTTGATCGTGCAATCGATTCGGCACAGCAAGCTTTTAAAGTATGGTCCAAACTCTCGCCTACCGAGCGCCGTTTACGCTTATTAAAAGCAGCCGATTTAATGGACCAAAAAACCGAGCAATTCATTCAAACTGGAATGCAAGAAACAGGTTCAACTGCAACATGGTATGGGTTTAACGTTCACCTTGCTGCCAACATGTTACGTGAAGCAGCAGCAATGACCACACAAATTGACGGGAGTCTGATTCCGTCAGATGTGCCGGGCAATCTTGCGATGGGTGTGCGAGTTCCTTGCGGTGTGATTGTAGGGATCGCACCTTGGAATGCGCCTGTCATTTTGGCAACACGTGCGCTTGCCATGCCTTTGGCTTGTGGCAACACCGTTGTATTAAAAGCATCTGAAGCCTGCCCAGCAACACATCGTCTCATTGGTGAAGTGTTACATGAAGCGGGTCTTGGTGAAGGTGTCGTGAATGTGATTACGCATGCCGCCGAAGATGCCCCACAAATCGTAGAGCGTTTAGTCTCTCATCCAGCCGTGAAGCGCATTAATTTTACCGGTTCAACCAAAGTCGGCAAAATTATTGCCGAGACTGCTGCTAAATATTTAAAACCTGTTTTACTCGAACTCGGTGGTAAAGCCCCGGTTGTGGTTTTAAATGAAGCTGATATTTATGAAGCCGTAAATGCAGTCGCTTTTGGAGCGTTCTTTAATCAGGGTCAAATTTGTATGTCGACCGAACGTGTTTTGGTTCAAGACAATATTGCCGACCAGTTTATTGAAAAGTTGATTGAGAAAACCCGTTCTATTCAGGCAGGTAATCCAACCTTAAAAGACAATGTACTCGGTGTTTTAGAAAGTCGCCGCGCTGCAAACCGTATTCAGCATTTGCTAGAAGATGCCCAAAACAAAGGGGCTGACTTACCTTTAGGCATTCATATTGAAGACACCACCATGCAACCGACGCTGGTGCTCAATATTAAACCTGACATGCTGCTTTACCGCGAAGAATCATTTGGACCTGTATGCACAGTTCAACGTTTTTCAAGCATTGAAGAAGGCATAGCACTGGCAAATGACAGCGAGTTTGGTCTGTCTTCTGCAGTGTTTAGCCAAAATATTTCACAGGCATTAGAAGTCGCTAAACAGATTGATTCGGGTATTTGTCATATTAACGGCGCAACCGTACATGACGAAGCTCAAATGCCATTTGGTGGAACAAAATCGAGTGGTTACGGACGATTTGGTAGTAAAGCATCTATTGCCGAGTTTACCGAACTACGCTGGATTACCATTCAAACCCAATCACGTCATTACCCGATTTAGTCAGGTTAATGCGAATACCGACAGATTAAATAAAAATTGCATGATGCAAAAAAATAAAGCGCAGTGATGCGCTTTCCATGGAGTGAAAGAAATGCAAATGAATGCCACTCAATCACAAGACCGCGAACGGTTCGTAAAATTAGGGCAACACGATATTCATTATTACTATAAAGATCAAACGCTCTATATCAGCCCAAAAGAGCAATTAAAACCGTATCCACAAAAACTGACAGATCGGTTAATTCATTTTGCACAAACCAAACCCGACCATATTTTTGCAGCAAAACGCAATGCTCAAGGCGAATGGGTCAAACTGAGTTATGCAGAAGTTCTACAACGCGCATGGCACATTGCTCAGGCTTTGCATGACCGTAATTTAAGCCAAGAACGACCACTCGTTATTTTAAGTGGTAATGATCTCGAACATTTAACACTGTCTATGGGTGCCATGCTGGCGGGTGTGCCTTTCTCGGCTATTTCCCCTGCCTACTCTCTGATTTCTCAAGACTTTGGCAAACTCAAACATGTGTTTGAAGTGCTCACACCTGGTATGGTTTATGCCAGCGATGGACAAGCTTTTGCCAAAGCCATTCAAGCATGTATTACATCCGACATTGAAGTGGTGACCAATAAAGGCATTGTAGGCGATCAGATCTGCACATCTTTTCAGTCGCTATTAGATACACCAGTTTCAAATGTTCAAGAGTTTTACCAAACCCTTGATGAAAACCAGATTGCCAAATTCTTATTTACGTCAGGTTCAACCAAATTGCCTAAAGCTGTACCGACCACACATTTAATGTTGTGTGTTAATCAGCAAATGTTATTGCAGACTTTCCCTGAGTTTGAAGAAACGCCGCCTGTCCTACTCGACTGGCTGTCTTGGCACCACACATTTGGCGGCAGTCACAATGTCGGCATCGCACTCTATAACGGCGGTACGATTTACATTGATGATGGCAAACCCGTTGCAGGAAAATTTGACGAAACCATTCGTAATCTCAAAGAAATTTCTCCAACAGTTTATTTAAATGTGCCAAAAGGTTGGGAAGAACTCACCGAAGCGTTAGAAAAAGATGAAGAATTAAGAGACCGCTTTTTTGCCAAAGTTAAAATTCTATTCTTTGCAGGCGCCGCGCTTTCAGAAGCGGGCTGGAACAGACTCGATAAAATTGCTCAGCAACATTGCGGAGAAAAAATTCGCATAATGAGCGGATTGGGCATGACTGAAACCGCTCCCTCTTGTGCTTTTACAACTGGCCCACGCGTGATGGCTGGCTTTATTGGTTACCCTGCTCCGGGATGTGAAATTAAGCTAGTGCCATGTGGTGACAAACTTGAGTTCTGTGTTCGTGGCAAACATGTCATGAAAGGCTATTGGCGCTTAAAGGCGGACCAGCAAAGTACTATTTTTGATGATGAAGGCTTTTTCCATACAGGCGATGCCGTTCGTTTGGTCGACATCAATGATCCAACCAAAGGCCTAATGTACGACGGACGAATTGCCGAAGACTTTAAACTCAATACAGGCACTTTTGTGAATGTCGGCACACTACGTAACAAAGTGCTCATTCAAGGTAATTTACTGATTCAAGATGTCTGCATTACAGGTTCAAACCTAAATGCGGTTGGCTTTCTGATTTTTCCAAAATTAGAAGCATGTACTCAATATGCAGGTCTTCAGCTTGGTGAACATTCTCAAGCAGAGATATTACAACACCCTAAGGTTCAGCAATGGTTCCGCCAATTTTTAACGACCTTTAATAAAGATGCGACTGGCAGTTCAAATACAGTCTCAATGCTTTATTTAATGACCGAACCACCTCAACTCGATGCAGGCGAAGTGACCGATAAAGGCAACCTCAATCAAAGCAGTATTACGAAACGTCGTGCCGCTTTAATTGATGAGCTTTATCAAAAGCAGACTGATAATCCGCTGATTATTCGGGTGCCCACCTTAAAACAATAAGCAATTGAAATAGAAAAGGAAGCTCAAACTTCGGTTTGGGCCTTAGCCTCACTTTTGCCAAAAAAGGTTCAACATGCCACACGATACAGAATTTGAACTATTTCGGGACAGCTATCGCAGGTTCTTAAAAGAACAGGTTGCTCCCTACTACGAACAATGGGAACACGATGGTCTTATCCCACGTGATCTATGGCTTCGTCTTGGGGAAAATGGTTTTTTGTGTGTTGATGTGCCTGAGGAATATGGCGGCTATGGCGCTCCTGTTCATTACTCCCTCATGCTGGTTCAAGAAACTGCTCAAGCGGGCTTTGCGTCTTTAGCTGTTGCCATTGGTGGGCAAAATGAGTTGGTCTCTCCTTATCTGCAAAATATTGGAACTGAAGAGCAAAAACGTTATTGGTTACCCAAAATGGTGACAGGTGAAGTCGTCACTGCAATTGCCATGACAGAGGCCAATGCGGGTTCAGACTTACAGGCTATACGCACTCAAGCCATTTTAGAAAATGGCCAATATCGTGTGAATGGTTCAAAAACGTTTATCTCAAATGGCTTGCATGCCGACCTGATCGTTCTGGTAGCAAAAACTGATCCTCAAGCCAAAGCAAAAGGTATTTCGATTTTTTTAGTTGATGCAGCTTTAGACGGTGTTAAAAAAGGCCGCTCTTTACAAAAAATCGGGCTGCATGCCCAAGATACAGCCGAACTATTTTTTGATGATGTTTGTGTGCCTGTAACTCAGCGTTTGGGTGAAGAAGGACAAGGTTTTGCTTATTTAATGCAAGAGTTACCTCGCGAACGTTTAAGCATTTCAATGATGGCTTTGGGGGCAATTTTAGGCGCCATCGAACTGACCAAAGACTATGTGCTGGAACGTAAAGCTTTCGGGCAACCTTTAAGCCAAATGCAAAACACACGATTTGTACTCGCAAATGCGCAAATCAAAGCCAAAGCCGCTCAAGCTTTTGTAGACCAATGTGCAGCGCTGTATCAACAACACCAGTTAAGCGTCACTCAAGTTGCCGCACTGAAATGCTTTATTACCGATGTCCAATGTGAAGTGATTGATCAATTACTTCAGCTTTTTGGTGGCTACGGTTACATGCAGGAATATCCGATTTCACGCTTTTTTGTGGATGCGCGGGTACAAAAAATTTATGGGGGAACCAATGAAATTATGAAAGAAATCGTCGCCCGAGAACTGCTCGGAAAATAATTCGATTTAAAAACCAAATAAGGCAGACACAACAACTATGCCTTGTTGAAAACAAAAAATGTTATTTCAGGAAGAAATGCTATGTCGAAATTATGGATGTACTCTACCCTTATGCTCTCAGGTTCAGTGTGGGCTGGCAGTTTTATTGATAACAGTTCAGTAGAACTCACCACGCGAAATTTCTATTTTGACCGCGACTACCAAGAGCAATCTGCTTACCCTGCTGCCAAGGACTGGACACAAGGTTTTATTCTTAAAGCCAATTCAGGTTATACCGAAGGGACTGTTGGTTTTGGGCTGGATGTGCTTGCAACGGCAGGCTTTAAACTCGATGCTGATGCCGAGCATGGCGGTACAGGAAACTTACCTAGAGACACGCGCACCAATGAGCCTGCCGACTCGTATGGCGAAATTGGGGTCACAGCAAAAGCGAAAATGAGCCAGACCGAGCTACGCATCGGTACGCTCATGCCAATGAATCCTGTTTTAGTAGCTTCACCCGCGCGTCTACTTCCTCAAACTTATCGAGGAATTTCACTAACCAGCAAAGATCTTAAAGATTTTGATTTACAGGCAGCCTACCTCGATAAAGTGAATCATCGTGATTCGACCAACTATGAAAAAATTAAAATTTCAGGGGTGAATGGACGATTTAAAGGCGCCGAAACTGATGGACTCTATTATTTGGGTGGAAACTATCAGTTTAATCCTGCACTCAAACTCACCGCTTTTTACATGGATGTTGATGATCTTTATAACCAAACCATGGTCGGCGCTTTACACCAACATAAAATTAATGACACCACTAATTTTAGCTCTCAATTACGTTACTACCGCAGCCGAGATGACGGACAAGCAAAAGCAGGCTTAGTCGATAATGATCTTTATCACGCGCATTTCGAACTAAAACATCAAAACCATAAATTTATTTTTGGGACTTTCCAACATCATGGCGACACCGCGTTTCCATATTTAACGGGAGGTGAAACGGGTCTACTCATTGATACATGGCCAGGCGAGTTTTTAAATCCAAAAGAAAAAGCCTATAGCTTCCGTTATGAATATGACTTTAAAGATTATGTTCCGGGTTTACGTTTTATGACCCGTTACACCACAGGTCACAATATTTATGCACCCAATTTAGGCGGAACCAATCTAAAAGAACGCGAAACAGACTTTGATTTAGGCTACACCATTCAAAGTGGCTGGTTAAAAAATCTAGGGTTACGCGCGCGCTACGCCATTTATGACAACAACATGCTCTCTACAGCCAATATCAAACCTGTAAACGAAACCCGTCTCAACATCGACTACACATGGAAATTTAAATAATTCAAAACCAGAGGTTCTGTCATAAATAGAACCTCTTTTTATTTCGGGAAATTCATCATGAAGAAAGTTGTAACGCTACTCTGCGGAATTTGTCTCATTGGCCTGACTCATGCCGAAACGCACTATAGACCTCCACCTATTCAGCTTGAGCCTTTAGCAAAATTTAGTGTTGATCTAAATGCACCTGTTTGGGAATTAGGCACCACCAGTGATGCTGGTAAACGCCGAATTATTCCCATTACAGGTGGGACATTCGAAGGTAAATCCCTTAAGGGCCGCATTTTAAATAATGGCGCAGATTGGCAAATTGTCGACAGTAAAGGACTAGCCATTATTGATACACGATATTTGTTAGAAACCGATGACGGTGCGCTTATTTACCTTCAAACCAAAGGTTACCGCCATGGCTCGGCAGAGACGCTAAAACAGCTTGCCCAAGGCAAAGATGTCGACCCGAAAAACTACTATTTCAAAATTACCATGCAGTTTGAAACCAGCTCACCAAAATATTCATGGCTCAATCAGACCGTTGCGGTAGGCAGTGCAATGCGCTTGGGTAAAGCAGTTATTTATGATGCCTATACCCTGAAATAATAATTTTTATAACACCTACAAAAAGGATGGAGCCTTCATTATGGATCAAAAAACTTTAGAACACTTACCGCCCATCCATCACCATTTGGGTGGACATAATATCCATTGGAATGACCAAAACACTGAACTCACCATCCACTACACGGCGCTAGAAAGCTTTACCAATCCACGCGGCACCGTTGAAGGCGGCATGATCTGCGCCATG
>NZ_POYH01000091.1:122228-122982 GCF_002899995.1 Acinetobacter sp. AKBS16
ACGATGTGATGGGACTTTTTGCATATCTCGCCAATGACCATAAACCCGCTACTACCATTAACTTAACGATGGATTTTTTAAGGCCCTGTGCTGTGGGCGAAGTCATTACAAAATGCCGATTCATTAAACAAGGCAAAACCGTACTGAATCTCGAAAGTGAAGCTTGGCAAAACAACAAAATGCTTGCACGAAGCACAGCTAATTTTCTGGTTTTAGATTAATTACAAACATTCATTCAATAAGGATATGAATAAATGAATTACACCAACAATAAACGAATTTTGACCCGCTCCGCTTTAGTGCTTGCCATGCTTGGTGCTTTGGCAGGCTGTGGAAGTGATAATGATGACACAACGGTTCCCTCAACAACCAAACCACCGCAGTTGTCTCCTGCTGTTGGCGTAAAAATGACAGGAAGCTGTTCAGACTTACTCGGATTTCAGTACAACAATACCGTTATTAGCTCAGCTACCCTTCAAGAAGCAGGCACATTGACGGTCGCCAATAAACCGATTGGTGCACATTGTTTGGTCAAGGGTTATATGGATCAACGGGTAAGCCCTGTCGATGGACAAACTTATCAAATTGGTTTTGAAATGCGTTTACCTGTTGATTGGAACGGCCGTTTCCTCTATCAAGGTAATGGCGGAACCGATGGCAACTTAGTGCCTGCAACGGGTCAGGTCGGCAGCGGCGGTCCACTCACCAATGCCCTACATGATGGTTTTGCGGTCATTTCTTCCGACGCAGGACA
>NZ_POYH01000091.1:123083-133905 GCF_002899995.1 Acinetobacter sp. AKBS16
AATGCTTCACAAAATCCAATGTTTGGTTTAGACCCTCAAGCCAGAATTGACTACGGTTATGGTGCAATTACCAAACTCACGCCTATGGCAAAAAACCTAATTAAAGCCGCATATGGTAAATTGCCAGACCGCTCCTATGCAGGCGGTACATCTAACGGTGGGCGTCATGCCATGATTGCTGCAACTCGTTTGGGCGACCAATATGATGGAATTTTAGCAAGTACACCGGGTTTTCATTTACCTCGTGCAGCCGCAGCTCAACTCTATACAGCACAGCAGCTCCGTCGTGTCGCAACAGATGAAAATGACTTAAGTACCGCTCTTACTCTTTCGGAGCGTAAAGTTTTAGCAAAAGCGATTTTAGATCGATGCGATGCCTTAGACGGTGTTGCAGATGGCTTGGTTCAAGACGTTGAGGCTTGCCGTACGGCTTTTGATATTCATAAGCATGTACCCGTTTGCTCAAGCACAAGAGATGGTACTTGTTTAAGCACCGAACAAATTGATGTATTAGCCAACATTTACCGAGGTCCTGTAAACTCTGCTGGACAAGCGCTCTATGCAACCCAGCCTTTCGACCCCGGTTTAGTCGGTAGTAACTGGGCAAGCTGGAAATTCGAATCTTCGGTGGGAACAGCACGTGACCCCGTTGCAGTCGGCATTCTTTTTCAGGTTCCACCAGACCCAACTGTGACTCAAAACTCTAGACAATTTGCCTTTAATTTTAACTTCGATACCGACTATCTAAAACTCTCGGCAACCAATGATGTTTATACTGAAAGTTCGATGTCTTTCATGATGCCACCCGATGAACTCAATCTGGATAAACTCCGTAATCACGGTGGAAAAATGATTGTGGTACAAGGCACAGCAGATGGCGTTTTCTCTGTAGATGACACTCAAAATTGGTACGATCAACTGCTACAACACTATAAAAATGATGCGAAAGGTACAGCGCCTGAATTTGCGCGTTTCTTTAGAGTTCCGGGTATGAACCATACCCGTGATGGCATTGCGACCGACCAATTTGACGCATTGACTGCTTTAGTTAATTGGGTCGAATATGGGCAAGCACCTGACAAAATCATTGCAACTGCACGCGGTGCAGGTAACCCGAGTGGTCAAGTGAATACTGAACTTCCACCAGACTGGGCACCAGACCGTACCCGTCCACTTTGTCCTTACCCACTGATTGCTCGTTACAATGGTCAAGGCGATAGCGAAAAAGCCGAAAACTTTAGCTGTAAATAACACCCTATAAAATTAAAAGAGAGCTAAACAGGCTCTCTTTTTTATCTTAATCTTAGCTCAAGCTTTACTGCTTAAACTTTTTAATACTTTTAGACAAATGAGCTCGCATCATTTGTCTAGCCAACAAACCATCCTGATCGACAATTGCGTTATAAATATTGACATGATCATGGTGAACCGCTTTTAAATATTCTTCGCGATTTTCAGGACTTTGCTCAATAGATTTAACACGTGCACGTGGAATAATTTTTTCGCCAAGATACTTTAAAAAATCAACGAAATATTGGTTTTCAGAAGCTTCAGCAATGGCAATATGGAAATCATAGTCAGCTTTTACCGTACCATCATTTGCATCTGAAGAAATATGTCGTTCAAAGTCTTCAAGCGCAGCTTTCATTTTATCAATATGGATTTGCTTACGGCGCTCAGATGCTAAAAAGACAGCTTCAGATTCAAGACTAATCCTAAGCTCAAGCAAGGAAATAATGTCATTAATGGTTTCTAAACTGGCATTAGACAACAGAAAATTTTGCTCAACTGTCTGCTCTTTGACAAAAGTACCAATTCCGTGACGAGTCTCGACAAATCCTAATGAACGCAACTCAGTAATTGCTTCGCGAATGACAGAACGGCTTACTTCAAAAGTTTCAATTAATTCAAGTTCGGTCGGGATCTTTTCTCCAACTTTAAATTCTCCAGACTGAATTTTTTCGATCAGTTGTTCTACAATAATCTGGCTTAGTTTTTTTGTTGATCTAGGTTTAATTGCGCTAGACATAATCTGAAGAACTCATGAAATGTTGAAAAAAATTATAAAATTCATTTTACTATAAACTTAGCCGATAGTCATATTCGGTTTTTAGACCCCTAAGTTATTAAAATCAAAATATTTTATCTCCGTTATCAAACCCTCACCCATATTTAAAAAGTAAGCAACTTATGCTTCTGTTGATATTTAATAATACGTTGAATAAGCTAAAAATATGCAGCTCAATACCATTGATTGAGCTGCACAACTTTTAAATTTGAGCCTGAGTTAATTGCCCATTGACCAGACGAGTAAGCTGTAGTGGATTACTATCTTTTAATGCATCGGGTAATAATACTTGTGGCGTATTTTGGAAGCATACGGGGCGTAAGAAGCGCTCAATTGCTCCCGTACCTACCGAAGTGCCACGGGCATCACTGGTTGCAGGGAAAGGGCCACCATGTACCATAGCATCCGATACCTCTACGCCTGTTGGGAAACCGTTAAACAATACACGGCCAGCTTTACGAGTTAACAAATCAAGAAGCTCGCCTGCCTTAGACAATTCATTTTCATCACCAATAATGGTTGCTGTAAGCTGTCCACCTAAAGCTTCAATACCCTTCAACAGGGTGGCTTCATCTTCGACCGCAATCACAATCGACATCGGTCCGAAAACTTCATGTTGTAGTTTTGGGTTACCTGACAATAAAACAGATTGGTCCGCTTTAAACAGATGGGCTTTTGCTTGAGAAACTAGCTCAGGTTCCTGACCCGATGCAATGACCTCAAAACCAGCTTCATTTATTAATGCATCAATACCAGTTCGATAGCTTTTTAAAGTACCTTCATTCAACATAACCTGAGGCACAGCTTTCTGCGTATTTTCAGCTAAAGCTGTAATAAAGCGTTCAAACTTGGGGCCTTTTATACCTAAAATTAGACCCGGTTTTGTACAGAACTGGCCACATCCCATATTAAAAGAAGCAACCGTATCTTGTGCAATCTGTTCACCACGTGAATGAAGTGCTTCAGGTAAAACCACCACAGGGTTCACACTCGACATTTCAGCAAAAAATGGAATCGGCTGAGGACGGCTCTGCGCAAGGTTATAAAGCGCCATTCCTCCTTCAAGAGAACCCGTAAAACCAGCTGCCTGAATGAGTGGATGTTCGACCAAATTTGCACCAATACGGCCACCAAAAATCATATTGAATGTGCCTTTAGGCATACCGCAAACTTCAATTGCTTTTTCAATGGCTTCTGCAACAAGCTCAGCAGTCGCCATATGGCCAGAGTGTGCTTTAAAGACAACCGGACACCCTGCTGCTAAAGCAGCTACGGTATCACCGCCTGCAGTTGAAAATGCAAGTGGAAAATTACTTGCACCAAACACGGCAACTGGTCCTACACCAATTTTATACTGACGTAGATCGACACGCGGTAAAGGCTTACGTTCTGGCAATGCCACATCAATACGGGCACCATAAAAATCGCCGCGGCGTAAAAGTTCAGCAAATAGTCTTAGCTGGCCAGTAACCCGCCCTGTCTCCCCTTGAAGACGAGGAAGTGGCAAACCTGTTTCAAGTGAAGCGACCTCTTGCAAGTTCGCACCCAATGCTTCAATTTGGCGAGCAATTTCTTCAAGAAAAGAGGCACGTTGTTCTTGAGTCGTTTGGCTATAAACTAAAAAAGCGTTATGCGCAGCTTGAGCAGCCTGATCTACTTCTTCAAGTGTTGCCTGACTAAATATATAACCTGTTGGCTGATAGTCTTTTGCAGCTATACTTTCTAGAGCTGGCACATTTACAGCAATGCGTTGACCATTAATAAACTGCCGACCGTTATTTTTACTCATTTTAAAGCTCCAATACCTAAACAGTTAGAATTATTGCGGACCAAGTGTCGCAATGAGCGCAGCCAAATCTTCATAGTCTGCTTGAGTTAAATCACTTAATGGTGGACGCACAGGGCCTGCATCATGCCCAACAATTTTGGCACCTGCTTTAATCATGCTTACCGCATAACCTGATTTACGGTCGCGAATTTTAATCAGTGGCAAGAAGAAATCTTTAATCAAACGATTGGTTGTTTCAAAGTCATCACTGCGAAGCGCGTTATAAAACTCCATAGCAGTCTTTGGAATAAAGTTAAATACAGCTGATGAATAAACTGGGCAACCTAAGGCTTTATATGGCGCTGCAAAAACTTCCGCTGTCGGCAAGCCACCTAAATATGACAAACGGTCTCCAATAGTTTGAGTCACTGCCGTCATCATATCGATTTGACCAGAGCTGTCTTTAAAGCCGATTAAGTTCGGGCACATCTCGGCTAACTTTTGGATTGAATCAAGATTTAATCTTGATACGCTACGGTTATAAAAAATTACGCCAAAGTCTACTGAATTACATACTTGCTTAACATGTTCAATTAAACCTTCTTGGCTTGCTTCAGTTAAGTAATGCGGCATTAACAAAATACCGTGTGCACCTAAGCGCTCTGCTTCTTTTGCCTGTTCAATCGCCTGACGTGTCGGACCACCTGCCCCAGCAATAATCGGTACACTGCCTTTGCATGTATCTACCGCAGTTTTAATTACTTCAGAATATTCATTGCCAGTTAATGAGAAAAACTCACCTGTACCACCTGCAGCAAATAAAGCACTTGCGCCGTATGGAGCTAACCACTCAAGACGTTTTGCATAAGAAGACTTATTAAAATCTCCGTTTTGATCGAAATCTGTTACGGGGAAAGACAGTAAACCATCAGAAATAATGTTTTTTAACTCAAGAGCATCCATTTGCAAGTTTCCATACGTGTTTATGTTGTCAGACATCTTACATCATCAATCTAATTTCTTTCAATATCTTTTTTCTTTTTAAAATTAATTTTTTTATAGCAATAAAAAAGCTGCCCCAAAGAACAGCTATCAATTCAATATTTAAATACGAATCGAGTCAGATTAACGAACCAAACATGGCTTTTTATTATTAAAAGTCCAATTAGGAATTAGAAATTGCATCGCATCCGCATCATTACGAGCTCCTAAACCTTTTAATTTATAAAGTTCATGGGCTTGATTAATTCGGTCCCAATCAAGTTCGATACCAAGTCCCGGTGCTGTTGGTACCTGAATTTTACCGTCTTTAATTTCAAGCGGTGCTTTAGTCAGTTGATCTGTACCTTCTTGCCAAATCCAGTGCGTATCAATTGCAGTCACATTACCCACGGCAGCCGCTGCAACATGGGTAAACATGGCAAGGGAAATATCAAAGTGATTATTTGAATGCGATCCCCACGTTAAGTTATACATTTTACATAACTGAGAAACACGCACCGAACCTTCCAATGTCCAGAAATGCGGGTCAGCTAATGGAATATCAACAGCTTGCAATTGAATACTATGCGACATTTCCCGCCAGTCGGTCGCAACCATATTCGTGGCGGTCGGTAACCCCGTTGCTCGCTTAAACTCAGCCATAATTTCACGGCTTGAATAACCTTGCTCTGCACCACACGGGTCTTCTGCATAGGCCAGCACACCTTTTAAATGTTTACCTAAAGCAATTGCTTCATCTAAAAACCACGCACCATTTGGATCAAGCGTCACACGTGCATCCGGGAAACGGCGCGCGATAGCTGTAACAGCTTCGGCTTCTTGTTCGCCCTGTAATACACCACCTTTTAATTTAAAGTCTTTAAAACCATAACGGTCATAAGATGCTTCTGCTAAACGCTGCACAGCCTCAGGTGTTAACGCTTTTTCATGACGGACTTTATACCAATCATGGTTATGTTGAGGTGTAGTCGCATAGTCTAATGAAGTCTGTTTGCGGTCACCAATAAAGAATAAATACCCTAATACTTCAACTTCACTACGTTGTTGCCCTTCACCAAGTAAACTTGCGACATTCACATTTAAATGCTTACCAAGCAAATCAAGTAATGCTGACTCATAAGCCGTTACAACATGAATTGTGGTACGTAAATCAAAGGTTTGATTGCCTCTGCCACCACTGTCACGATCGGCAAAATTTTGCTGAATTTTTTTGAGCAAATTTTTATATTCGCCAATCGGTTGTCCTTCTACCAAGGCTTTAGCATCATTTAGTGTCGCTAAAATTTTTTCTCCGCCCGGAATTTCACCTACACCAATATTTCCAGAGTTATCTTCAATGATGAGTATATTACGAGTGAAATAAGGTCCATGCGCACCACTCAAATTGAGCAGCATACTGTCATGTCCGGCAACAGGGATTGCTCGAATGGATTTAACAATAGGTGTAGAGGTCGCCATTAAAATACTCCTTGGCATACTGATACTATTTTTTCATCACCAAAACTTATAAGACATCAGACAACTTGTCAATATAAACTCGCACAAAAATTATTTTTCGAGCCTACTTGCCAAAATAATATTTTTAATCATATGATGTCATACATCTAAAGGCGCGGTTTTAGAATTAGGACTATAGAGTAGATACAACATTCCGTTTTCTCATCTACTCTATCGATGAATTTGACATGACGTCACCTATTTCACGGATATGCAAATAGGTCGATTATTAAAAAGAGTTTGTATATGGATAATCTGCAAACAAATATTGCTGTAGTGACTCAGCAAAGAGCCAAGCATACAAAAACTCGCTATTACATTCTTGCGATGATTTTTTTGGTCACGGCTTTTAATTACGGTGATCGTGCAACTCTCTCAATGGCAGCAACGCCAATGTCTCATGAACTGGGAATTGACTCAGTCACTATGGGATATATTTTCTCGGCCTTTGCATGGGCCTATGTGATTGGTCAAATTCCAGGCGGCTGGCTACTCGATAAGTTTGGTGCTCGCCGTGTATATTTCTGGAGCCTGTTTTTATGGTCTTTGTTCACTGTTTTAATCGGTTTTACCGACATTTTAGGTGATACTGCCACCATCATTACTTCGCTCTTTATACTCAGATTTTTAGTCGGTCTGTCTGAGTCACCTGCTTTTCCGGGTAACAGTAAAATTGCTGCTGCATGGTTTCCAACAAAAGAACGTGGAACTGCCGCTGCCATTTTTAACTCATCCTCTTATTTCTCGACCGTACTTTTTGCTCCCCTCATGGGTTGGCTTGTTGCAACCGTCCACTGGCAGTCTATTTTCTGGGTCATGGGTGGTCTTGGAATCATTCTTTCCTTTATCTGGCTCAAGGTCATTTATAGCCCGACCAATCATCCAACAGTCAATCCTGAAGAAGTAAAATACATTGCTTCAGAAGGTGCTTTACTCGATATGGGTGAAAACAGCCAAAACGCTAAAAAAGAGAAAATTACTTGGAGTAAAGTTAAACAACTTCTTGCTTCACGTATGATGCTCGGTATTTTTATTGGCCAATATTGTGTAAATACACTGACCTATTTTTTCTTGACTTGGTTCCCTGTTTACCTTGTCAAAGAAAGACATCTCAGCATTTTAGAAGCGGGTTTTGCGGCGGTTGCACCAGCACTCTGTGGCTTTGTAGGCGGAATTTTAGGTGGCTTAATTTCAGATAAGTTAATTCGAATGAATTACAGCTTAAGCTTTTCGAGAAAGCTCCCTATCGTAGTCGGCTTCTTGGTCTCAACCTCAATTATCTTATGTAATTACGTAGATTCTCAAGCAGCAATCGTATTCTTTATGTCCTTATCATTCTTCGGTAAAGGAATTGGCTCTTTAGGTTGGGCTGTGATGTCTGACGTTGCACCAAAAGAAATGGTTGGTTTATCAGGTGGAATGATGAATGCATTTGGTAATACGGCAGGAATCGTGACCCCAATTGTGATCGGCTATATCTTGGCAAGTACTGGTTCTTTCAACCTTGCATTAACTTATGTCGGTGTACATGCCATCGCAGCTGTCATTTGCTATACCGTTATTGTCGGCAAGATTCAGCGCTTCGAGTTAAAACCTACCTCTTAAACCTTTACACCATAACGCTTAACTAACTTAAGCGTTATGACCTCTCTTCAAATGTATACAAGGAACGATCATGCTGAAGCCTCTCCTAATAAGAATCAGTCCTCTCGATAATGTAGCCATTGTAGTCAATGACGGTGGCTTATCATCCTCTACATATATTGAAGAATACCAACTCACCTTGGTTGATGAAGTACCACAAGGACATAAGGTTTTATTGGAGCCGTTAAAGCAAGGTGAAGCAATTGTTCGTTATGGCGAAATCATTGGCTATGCCAATAAAGATTTAACCGCAGGTTCTTGGGTGAATGAAGCTGTTACCCAAATGCCAGAGGCACCTGAGCTAGATGATCTTGAATTAGCAACTCGCCCCGATCCTAAGCTTCCTCCACTGACCGGATATACATTTAAAGGTTATAAAAATAAGGATGGCAGCGTCGGCACAAAAAATATTTTAGGTATTACGACCAGTGTTAACTGTGTAGAGGGTATTGTCGATTATGTCGTTAAAATTATTGAACGTGATTTACTTCCAAAATATCCAAATGTAGATGGTGTAGTTGGATTAAACCATTTATATGGTTGTGGTGTGGCAATCGATGCACCCGCTGCAATTGTTCCTATTCGTACCATACATAACCTTGCACTCAACCCTAATTTTGGTGGAGAAATTATGGTGGTAAGTCTGGGCTGCGAAAAAATGCAACCCGAACGACTTTTAAATATTCCTAAAGAAAACAAATATATTCCTCTAGCAAATGAAGATATTATTCAGTTGCAAGATGAACGCCATAACGGTTTTGAAAGTATGGTGAACCATATTTTAACCGTGGCAGAACAACACCTTGAAAAGCTTAATCAACGTACTCGAGAAGAAGTTCCAGCCTCTGAATTAGTTGTAGGAATGCAATGTGGGGGGAGTGATGCATTTTCCGGAGTTACCTCTAACCCTGCCGTTGGTTTCGCAGCTGACTTGATTGTGCAATGTGGCGGTACAGTCATGTTTTCGGAAGTTACAGAAGTCCGCGATGGTATTCACCTACTTACTCCACGTGCAGCAAATGAACAAGTTGCCAAAGATCTAATTCGGGAAATGAAATGGTATGACGATTACTTAGCAGCAGGCCAAGTGGACCGAAGTGCCAATACCACACCCGGCAATAAAAAAGGCGGACTGAATAACATTGTAGAAAAAGCGATGGGATCGATCGCCAAATCGGGCCGCTCACCGATTGTAGAAGTTCTCGCACCGGGCCAAAGACCGACTAAAAAAGGATTAATATTTGCGGCAACGCCATCAAGTGATTTTATCTGTGGTACGCAGCAAATGGCATCTGGAATTACGGTCCAAGTCTTTACCACAGGTCGTGGTACACCTTACGGGTTGGCAGCAGTGCCAGTTATAAAAATGGCAAGCCGAAACAATATTGCAAACCGTTGGTATGACCTGATTGATATCAGTGCTGGCGATATTGCGATTGGGAAGAAAACTATTGAAGAAGTGGGCTGGGAACTTTTTGAGCTGATTTTACAAGTAGCTAGCGGTGAAAAACAAACGTGGTCGGACCGTTGGGGTATCCATAACTCACTCGCTGTATTTAACCCTGCACCAGTGACCTAATAGGGTTTAGAAGATGAGGTTATATCACCTCATCTTTCTTATTTCCCCTATTAATTACGACACATTTCACTAAAACTTAACAGCGCTGCTAAAATAACATCGAAAATTAAGAACTGTATTTCTCTATGCAAAACCAGACTGCTTCAAACCTCCCCTCTACACAACTTGGAAAAGCACTGCTTTGTCTTATGACATCAGCGTTATTATTTTCCATTATGGGAGTGTGCATTCGTTTTGCTTCACAAACGGTAGATAACGCGACTGTCGTGTTTTTTAGAAATGCAGTTGGTTTATTTATTTTTATTCCGATGCTCTTTAAACAGGGGCTAGATTTTATTAAAACCGATAAACTCTGGATGCATACTTGGCGAAGTATTGTCGGGCTAGCCGCCATGTATGGTTTTTTCTATGCCATTGCGAACTTAAAACTATCGAACGCCATGGTTTTTAGTTATTCATCTCCTATCTTTATTCCACTGATTGCATGGCTTTTCTTAAAAGAAAAAATTACCAAGTCTATGATTTTTGCCGCTGTGATTGGGCTCATTGGAGTTTTATTTGTCGCTAAACCCGATCAAGGTCTATTTAACGCATTATCTTTTATTGGCTTGGGTGCATGCTTTTTATCAGCAATGGCCTTTGTCACCGTAAGAGCTTTAACCAGTACAGAGCCACCTGAACGTATCGTTTTTTACTTCTGTGTTTTTGGTAGTTTAATTTCCTCTATTCCCATGTTCTGGCATTGGCGTATTTTCACTTGGTATGAACTAGCACTACTCATTGCCGCAGGACTTTTAGCAAACATTAGCCAACTATTTATGTCTTATGCTTACAGCTTAGCACCAGCAGGACAAATTGGCCCAATGAACTATATTGCTATTATTTTTGCAGGAATTTGGGGATTTGTTTTTTGGCATGAATTACCAGATCTATTCAGTATTATCGGCATTTTTATTATTTTATTTGCGATTTTGCTCTGTAATCCATTTTTGCAGAAAAAGTTACTCTCTCGATTTAAATAATAAACAAACCTTAATCTAATTTAGGTACTGTATTCGATACTCATTTGGTGAAATGCCTGTCCAGTGACGGTAGGCTTTTCGAAAGTTAGAAGTATCTGAAAAGCCAATTCTCTCAGCAATTTCATCTATGGTTAAAGTTGTCTCTCGCAAATATTCATCAGCAAGACGGCGCCGAGTCTCATCTAACAATTCTTGATAGGTTAAATCAAAACCTGCCAAGCGCCGGTGTAAAGTACGCTTTG
>NZ_POYH01000091.1:133993-155808 GCF_002899995.1 Acinetobacter sp. AKBS16
GATATGTAAACGTTCAGCCATTTCTTGAGCTGATGGAAAAAGCCCCGTTCCATCCAATAGTATTAAACGAATCGTTTTCACCAACTCAGGTTCCTCAAGTTCAGCAGCACCTAGCATCCGCTCACAAAACGACTTACACATGTCCGCAGTAATCGGGTTGGCATTTGGGCAAGGTACATCGAGCCACTTTAAATCAAAGTGCCATTGCATCACCCCAGCATTAAATTGAACGGGGCAACGAAACACTTTTTCATATTCTTCTGCATAGTCAGGCGCTGGACAGGGCAACAAAAGCTTCTTCGCTTGAAATGGTCCTTCAAGCACTCGTTCAATTAAGGTTTGCATAGAGCTAAACCAAAACTCGCACACTAAAGGTAAAAGCTTACCCAGTGCAATAATGTCCTGCCCTTCAAAAACGGCAACATCATCTCGAATATAAAATGACTTCTTTAAAATAGGCCCTGCAAGCTTAATGTGTCGAATACCAAGCTCTACCGCTTGTCTAAAATTACGTGAGGAATATAACGCATAGCCATATACCCCAAAATCAGACAACCGCTGCTTTTGCCCTGCGCGCAGACCAATGAGTGGATCATTTGATAGCTTTGAATATTTTGAAATAGCTGAATTTTTTGGACTTGGGAAATATATAAAGAGGATTGATTCATAGCATCTGGCGAAATATTTGTGCCAGATAAAACATCGTATATTGAATGGCCTTGCGACCCCATTTCATCAAATAAACTGGTCAAACCTAGCAAATATGTATTGGCACCTAAGAGTGTATTATCATAATTTCCTTCGATAACACTATTTGCATTTTTATAAATATTTTTAGGCATTTAATTCACACCATCCCTAGAGTGACGTGCATAATGGCACTAAACTACCTCTTGTTGTCTCAATTTAACATCGACCATATGACGCTTCAAGCATAAAGTATGATAAGCAAAAGTATGGAAGGAATAATAATGGAACAGTCCACCTTAAAAGAATATAGCGGCTCTGCCACTGAACATATGGAACTTATTTTTTCCAAACAACGTGCCAATTTTGAAGCAGATCCTTACCCAAGTCTTGAAGCACGCCGCACAAAACTGCATCAACTTAAAAAACAAATTATTCGTTATCAAGATGCTTTAGCTGCCGCGATTAATGCTGACTTTAGTTCAAGATCACTCGATGAATCTAAACTACTAGATTTGCTTGGCTCCGTGTTGGAAGCTGATCATGCGATTCATCATTTACGCCGCTGGATGCGTCCAAGTAAACGCCGTACCGAGCTTTTATTTTTATCAAACCGTTTAAGTGTGCAATACCAACCTAAAGGCGTGGTTGGTGTGATTGTACCTTGGAATTTCCCAGTTTATTTAGCACTTGGCCCACTCATTGCCGCATTAGCTGCAGGCAACCGAGTCATAATTAAACTCCCTGAAATTACACCAAATACCAATGCCATGCTAAGACGCATGCTTGCCGAAGTCTTTAACGAAGATGAAGTAGCCGTGTTTGGTGAAGAAATTACAGACCCAGCAAGATTTACCTCTTTGCCATTTAATCATATTGTATTTACAGGTTCTCCTGCCATTGGCAAAGTCGTCATGCGAGCTGCTGCTGAAAATCTAACACCTGTTACACTTGAGTTAGGTGGCAAATCACCGGCCATTGTGAGCCGTAATTACCCACTTGCCGATGCGGCAAAACGTATTACCCATGGCAAAGCAACTAATAGTGGTCAAATCTGTGTAGCGCCTGACTACGCGTTGGTTCCCAAAGAAAGTATTGATGAATTTGTTGAAGCTGCGAAATCAAGCTTTATAAAAATGTTTGGTCAAAACATTGAAAATAATGAGAATTACACATCCATTGTGAACGACCGCCATTTAAAACGTATTCAAGATATTTTGACCGATGCACAAGAAAAAGGTGCCCGTATTATTCCTTGCGATACTTACAGCTTTGACCAACAAGGTCGCAGGATGCCTGTACAGATTGTGCTGAACTGCACGCCAGACATGCGCATTATGAAAGAAGAACTCTTTGGCCCTATTTTACCTGTGGTGGCTTATGATTCTTTAGATGATGCGATCACTTATGTGAAATCGGATGAACGACCTTTAGCACTTTATTGTTTTACACATAGTTCAGTAGAACGTGATCGTATTTTGCGTGAGACTCATTCGGGTGGTGTGACCATCAATGATTGGGGTTGGCATGTAGTTAACCATGATGCTCCTTTCGGTGGTATCGGCAACTCAGGCATGGGGTCATATCATGGAGAAGAAGGTTTCCGCGAACTTTCACATGCAAAAACTGTTTTTATTCGCCATCGGTTTTTCCCGACTCAGCTTTTCCACCCTCCTTATGGAACATTCTTACAAAAATTAGCGATTCGCTTTTTCTTGAAGAAAGGTGATCCAAATATTAAATAAGGATGATAAAAAAGCCTCGTTATGAGGCTTTTTTATTGGGTTTTAAATAATAAGATTTCTAATAAAATCACTAAAATTTATTTAAATATAATCAACCTTTTGAGCTTTTAAAATATCAAGCTGCAACATCTTTTTCTTTTTATATTTATAGGCAATAAACAAACCAATAAACCAGATTGGTGAGCACTCAAGTGCAATTAAAGTATCATGGTCTAAAGCCAAAATTACGATAGTAAACACTAAAAACAACATAGTCATCCAAGCCATAAATAATCCACCCGGCATTTTATATTTTGACTGGATGTGTAGTTCAGGGCTTTTCTTACGATAATAAATATATGAAAGCACAATCAGCATAAATGTAAAAATACATAAAATTGAAGTGAGTGCTGAAATAATCGTAAATGCAGTCATAACGTTTGGAACAATAAACAAAATAGAAGTACCAACCGTCACACAAGCCATTGAAAATACGAGTCCGCGAATTGGAACTTTTCTTTTTGACAGCTTACTAAAGCTTTTAGGTGCATCGTTGTCTAAAGCTAAACCATATAACATACGACTGGTTGCAAAGATTCCACTGTTTGCCGAAGATAAAGCCGAAGTCGCAACAACAAAATTGATTAAACCCGCAGCAATTGGTAACCCGACCAAAGTAAACATTTCTACAAATGGACTTTTTTCTGGTGAAACTTTTGCCCAAGATGTGACTGCAATAATACAAACCAACGCGCCCACATAGAATAATAAAATGCGTAAAGGAATAGAGTTAATGGCTTTTGGAAGTGAAGTATGCGGGTCTTTGGTTTCAGCAGCAGTCGTACCGACAAGCTCAATACCCACAAATGCAAAGATGGCAATTTGGAAGCCAGCCAAGAAACCTGTTACACCATAAGGGAACATCGACTCTGTTTCAAACAAATGACTCATTGAGGCCTTAACCCCATTTGGAGAAGTAAATCCGGTACCTATTAAATAAATACCCGCCAGAATAAACAGAATAATTGCGGTAATTTTGATGAGGGAGAACCAAAACTCAAGTTCACCAAAAAGCCGAACAGCCACAAAGTTGAGTATGGTTAAGATCGCCAATGAAGTAAATGCCGGAATCCAGACGGGTAAATCTGGATACCAAAACTGCATGTACCCTCCGATCACGATTACATCGGCAATCGCAGTAATAATCCAGTTACACCAGTAGGACCAACCAAGGAAGAACCCTGCCCACGGACCGAGATAAGCCGTTGCAAAATCTGCGAAGGTTTTAAAATTGGTATTCGCAAGCAACAATTCACCCATTGCCCGCATTACGAAGAAAAAGAAAAAACCAATAATTAAATAGGTTAAAACAATTGAAGTACCCGAAACACTTAATGTTTTCCCGGAACCCATAAATAATCCAGTACCAATTGCACCACCAATTGCGATCATCTGAATATGACGATTGGTTAATGAGCGCTGCAATTTCTCTTCTTCTTGCTCAGTCATATGTTGACTACCAAGAAGATCTCCTTCCAGGAATTGCTTTCCGTTATTCTTACTCATGTAATATTTACTCCAATTTATAGCAACCGTCGTAAATGCTTTAATAATAAATAAATTATATGATTATTAATTTAGTCCATTAAATCATGTTAAAAATATTATTAAATCATTTAAAACCTTATAAATTCCTTTTTAAAAGCTATCACCTATAACAATAAAAATTATTCATCATTCCTTTCCTTCATTATTATATTAGCCTGCATTTAAAAATATAATTTTGAAAAATTCTTAAAATATATAAATTAATTACATATTTTATTAAATCATCTTTTATATAATAAAACAGGCTAATTAATCCCAGCTCAGCGAGCAAGATCGTATTTATCCATATACCATCTTGCGCTAGCGATAATATAGTATTCCTTCTTAAATTTGGTGAAATGTATAGTATTTCTGCTTAATTAACAGCCATTCGCAAATGTTCTGTTTCTTTAAGTTTGTTCTCTATCTGTGGGTTCGAGTCCTGTTTAACATGGACGCTTAACACACGGACTAAACCACCATTTTCAACATTTAATTGTTTTGCTTGTGCTTTTGTTATTTGTAATGACTCCTGATAAGGTGTGCCGAATACAAGAATTGCTCGATAATTTTCATAGTTATCGTTGGCCACAATATAGGGTTCATCACCTGAACTAAGAGGAATAGACTCTACAACTTGTACAGTTAAAATCTGGCTTTCTTTAATTGCTCGTAAATTTTCAATATCTGCTTGCAGCGTTGCACCACCATCAAAAATATCTATATAGCCTTTGTAGCGTAGTCCTTCTTCAAGCAAGAGATTGTAGGCTGGTCGAGTATTGGGGTGAACAATTCCAATCGCGGCTTTAGCATCGTCAGGCAGCATATCAACATAGAGTGGATGTCTCGGCATCAACTCAGCAATAAAAGCCTTTTGCCCCACTCCACTCAAATAATCGGCTTTGGTAAATTCAATATTAAAAAACTTATGGCCTACCGCATTCCAAAATGGTGACTGTCCATTTGCATCAGAATATCCACGCATTTCGGCAACAATCGTTTCTTCAAAATATTGGCGAAAGGCAGAGAGAAACAAGAAACGGACTTTAGATAAAAATTTGCCATTTTTATTTAAGCGATAGTCAGGATCTAAAAATAAAGTACAAAGCTCACTACAGTTAGTATGGTCATTACTCAAATACAAAGTAGGTAAAGCGTTATAAACACTTAAGGGTTCTGAAGCGTGAACTTGGGTTCCTACATGGAAATTGTACCAAGGCTCTTTTAAACCAAGTGCGACTTCAATTCCGCAAACCCCGACAACTTTGTTGAGTTCAGTATCTTCTAAAACAAATAAGTAAACCTGATCTGCTTTTGGAAGTTCACCTGCTACGGTTTTACAGGCCCGTTCAATACGTGCAGCCAACTTTTCCATATTTGGCTGCAAAGATGTCAAACCAAAACCCGCTTTTTGCGCCAACAGGTAAAGGTCATTAACATCTTTAGGTTCAATGTAGCGAATAATCATCATGCTGCTTGTTCATCCTTTTGAATTTCCACAAAGCGAGCAAGCGCACGTTCAAAGCGTTTTAAACCTTCATCAATATCAGCAAATGGAACGATTAAAGAAGGTGTAAAACGGACTACATTTGGACCAGCAATCAGACTCAATAATCCTTCTTCACCCGCAAGGTTATTAATATCTTTTGCTTTACCAGCAAACTCGTCTTTTAAAACACATCCGAGCAATAAACCACTGCCACGAATTGCTTTAAAGACTTTATATTTTTCATTTAATTGATTTAAAGCGTTTTTATAGTAGTCGTGACGCTCTTTAACGCCATTAAGCACTTCAGGCGTATTAATAAACTCGAATACAGCGCTAGCAACCGCACTTGCTAACGGATTACCACCATAAGTCGTACCATGTGTGCCTACAGAAAAATGCGGCGCAAATTTATCAGTTGTTAACATTGCACCGACCGGGAAACCACCGCCCAATGCTTTTGCAGTAGTTAACACATCTGGAACCACACCGTAGTTCATGTAGGCATAAAGTGCACCGGTACGACCTACACCAGTTTGTACTTCATCAAAAATAAGTAAGGCACCAAACTGATCACACAGTTCACGTAAACCTTTTAAAAACTCGATATCAGCTGGAATTACCCCGCCTTCACCTTGGATTGGCTCAACAATAACAGCACATGTTTGCTCATTAATGACTGCTTTAGCCGCTTCTAAATCATTATAAGCAACATGGCTAATACCGTTTGGAAGTGGTGCAAAGTCTTGTGAATATTTAGGTTGGCCACCCGCTGAAACGGTAAATAAGGTACGGCCGTGGAACGCATTGTTAAATGCAACGATACCGCTTTTACCAGCTATACCACTGTCTAGCCCAACTTTACGCGCAAGTTTTAAAGCTGCTTCATTCGCTTCTGCACCTGAGTTACAGAAGAAAACCTTGTTTGCAAATGTATTTTCAGTGAGTTGTTTTGCAAGGCGTAGTACGGGTTCATTGGTATAACCATTACCGACGTGCCAAAGTTTTTTTGCTTGTTCTGTTAACGCATTGACTGCCACTGGATGCGCATGACCTAATGCATTTACTGCAATCCCGCCTGCAAAATCGATATATTCTTTATTTTCTTGATCCCAGATACGTGAACCTTCACCACGTACCGGAATGAAATTTGCCGGTGCAAATACTGGAACCATCCACTCGTTAAAGTCACCACGAGAAACTGCAAAATTATTCATCTTATCTAGTCCATTAAATTGAATTATTCGGATTAACTGATGACCTTATTATTCAAAATCAAATTGATTCACAAAATTTGTAATTCAGTAAAAAATGAATTATTTTTTACCAATCTGATAATTGACAATTACATTATGGACAATATTGATCAAATTATTTTAGGTTTACTTAAAGATAACGCACGGATGTCTGTAACCGAATTAGCCGAAAAAGTTCACGTCTCAAGAGCAACGATTAAAAAGAGAATGGAGTATCTTGAATCTTCGGGCATTATTACCGGATATACGGTTCGTTTCAAACCAAATGCGGAACGGAATGTCATCCGTGCATGGATGAGCATTATGGTCGAAGGCACCAAAGCACAGTCTGTGATTAAAGAACTACGCCTAGAAAGTGCGGTTGAATGTCTACATAAAACTAACGGTAAATGGGATATTCTGGTTGAGCTACGTTCCGACACTTTAGAAAACTTCGATAAAGTATTAGAGAGAATTAGAAATATTTCAGGTATTTATAATAGTGAAACTAGTATTTTACTTGCTAGCCATAAGACCTAATCACTGCGTTCAAACTTAAATTAAACATGGGGTGAGCCAACTATACGGCTGAGCTCATCCATTCCCTTTCATTCAAAAATTTCTCTATCGCCGCTCGTTAAATCTAAAAGCGCCATCCTCATGATGAACCTATTCTAACAATCCTCAATAAATTTTTAATTTTTTTAAATAATCAAAATCAAAAACTTAAAATCTAATTTGATTTAAATTCCCACTTTTTCACTCACTCCCCTCATCAAAGCATTTGACAGAAAATTTAAAACATAATACATATAGTATTATATGTTATATGTTAAAACCTAAGGACAAGGTATAAAAAATGGCTAAAACTCAACTACAACACTTCATTAACGGCGAATATGTTGCTAGCAAAGGAAATGATTTCTTCGATTTGGTAAGCCCAGTCACTGGTGAAGTCTATGCACAATCGCCGAATGCGACCGAGGCAGAAGTTGATGCAGCTTATGCTGCTGCAAAAGAAGCATTTAAAATTTGGGGACGTAGTACACCTTCGACTCGTCAAAAAGCATTACTTAACTTGGCAGATGCCATTGAAGCAAATGCTGACCGTTTAATTGAAGCGCAAAGCCGCAATACAGGTCAGTTAAAACATTTAATTGCATCTGAAGAAGTAGGTGCATCGGCAGATCAAGTTCGTTTCTTTGCAGGCGCTGCCCGCTTACTCGATGGCACAGCAACTGGAGAATATTTAGAAGGTTTAACTTCTTCTATTCGCCGCGAACCTGTCGGCGTGGTCGGCCAAGTTACACCTTGGAACTATCCACTCATGATGGCGGTTTGGAAAATTGCTCCTGCTTTGGCAGCGGGTAATACTGTCGTATTAAAACCAAGTGACACAACTCCTGAAAGTACCCTTTTACTTGCAGAAATTGCTGCACCATTTTTTCCGAAAGGTGCATTTAACGTGGTGTTAGGCCAAGCGCAAGTCGGTTCAAAAGTTGTATCACACAAAACCCCTGCTCTTGTTTCGATTACCGGTTCAGTTCGTGCCGGATTACAAGTTGCTGCTTCTGCTGCTGCAAATTTAGCAAAAGCTCATCTTGAACTTGGTGGTAAAGCACCTGTACTGGTTTTTGAAGATGCAGACCTTGATAAAGCCGTTGAAATGATTGCTTTAACAGGCTATTTCAACGCAGGCCAAGACTGTACTGCTGCAACACGTGTGATTGTGGCTGAATCTGTTCATGACGAGTTTTTAGCTAAACTCGTTGAAGCTGCAAAAAATACCCGTTTTGGCGATCCAGATGATCAAGATGCACTTTATGGTCCACTTAACAATGCCAATCAATTAAAGAATGTTAAAGCGTTTATCGACAACTTACCTGCTCACGCCAAAGTTGAAACAGGCGGAAAACAGGCAGACCGCCCAGGTTTCTATTTTGAACCGACTGTTATTAGTGGCCTAAAACAACATGATGAAGCTATTCAAAATGAAATTTTTGGACCAGTGATTACCGTTCAGAAATTTACCGATGAAAATGATGCCATTGAAAAAGCCAACGATGTTGAATATGGCCTAGCTTCAAGTGTTTGGACCAAAGACCATGCTCGTGCAACACGCCTGTCACGTGAACTTGATTTCGGTACAGTTTGGATTAATACCCATATTCCTTTAACCGCGGAAATGCCACACGGCGGCTTCAAAAAGTCAGGATATGGTAAAGATTTATCTGGTTACGGTTTTGAAGAATATACCCGTGTTAAACATGTGATGAGTTCAAACGAATAATAACAATGCGTTTTGAAAGGAGATCAAAATGAATAAGCAAGAAATGAAAGACTTGGTGACTAAAGCCCATCATGAGCTCTTTAATTTGCATGACACCACTGCTCTAGACCGTTATTTTTCTGAAGACTTTATAGAGCACTCACCACTCGTTGCAAATGGTATTTCAGGTCTTCGTCAATTGGTAGAAGATTGTCCCGATATGCAACACGAAGCTGTACGTGTACTAGCAGATGGTGACTTGGTTGCAATTCATGGCCGCTTTCAAGGCTTAGATGAAAACCCATTGGTTGGTTTTGATATTTACCGAGTAAAAGACGGCAAAATTGTCGAGCATTGGGATGGTCTTGTGGCAGAAGCTGCACCGAATGTAAGCGGTAGAACTCAACTAGATGGTCCGACCGAAATCGTAACTCACCATGACCCAGAGAAAAACCGCGAGATTGTGACGTCTTTCTTCAAGAAGTCATTAATTGATGGAAATTATGAAGCCTTTAAAGAATATACCGACGGCGATCAGTTCATTCAACATAGTCCAGATATTGGTGATGGCGTTAAAGCCGTGATTGATTTTTTGAACAATATCCGTAATGAAGGACAAGGTTTGGTATACTCAAAAACGCATCGCTCCATTGCTGATGGTCAATTTGTATTGACACATTCCGAAGGCAGTATTGCCGGAAATCGACATGCCTATTTTGAACTATGGCGTGTAGATAATGGCAAAATTGTTGAACTTTGGGATGCAATACCTGCTGTGCCTGAAGATGAACAGGCTGTCCATGGTTATGGCGTGTTTTAATAACTATTTATCCGCTTCATTAAGCTAAGTCTTTTGACTTAGCTTTTAGAGAATTCGCCATGTCAGCATATACGATAATTTTTGCACCTATTGCTCAAGCAACTCGTTCGGAACAAGTTGTAGAACGCTTGGAAAATGCAATTATCTCTGGTTTGCTCAAAAGCAATGAACAACTTCCTAATGAAGCAGACTTAGCACGCTTAATGGGAGTTTCGCCAATTACTGTTCGTGAAGCATTAAATACTTTACGCGTAAAGGGTTTAATTGATACACGTCGCGGAAGAAATGGTGGAAGTTTTGTTTGTGAGCTACCTTCGGATTTACTTTTAAATCAACATCCTTTGCGCCAAGCTTCAAATGAGTATCTTGCCGATTTAGGCGAGTTTCACAGTGCAATTTTAAGTCATAGTGCCTATCTGGCCGCTCAAAGAACAACTGAATACGAACTTAACAAAATCAAAGAGTTGATTGACCAATTTGAACAAGCCGTTGAAGCAGATACACGTGCACAGCTTGATTTACGTTGTTTACTCACACTCACCTCATTTGCCCAATCTTCAAGACTGGCAAATCAGGAACTCACGATTCAGGCTGAATGGGCTCCGCTCATTGCCGTACTTTATCAAGATGATGATTTTCACCGTGAAGTTGTAAAGCAATATCACCATCTTTTGTCGTCTTTTATTGACAACAATGAAAATGAAGCTGTTATTCAAGCCAGAAAAATAGTTTCAATGCTCACTGACCAAATGCTTCGATATAAATTATCGAGTGAATAAAAATAAGAAATAAGATGGCTTATCAATACACAAGTTAGAAATATGGAATTTTAGGAGTTATAGGAATGACCCAACATTTAGATGTAGAAGAGCTTCAAAATTTGTTAAAGACGGTGGTTGACGAAACAACCTCTATTACGGAAACACTCGCAAGTAAAGCAAGTAAAATTCTGTCAAAACACGCTTCTGAAAAAAATGCAGATATTAAGCTTTCAACTTCAGAACGCGCTGCTTTGCAGAAAGAAATTAAAAAAGCACTCTCTCAGAGCCATTATAGTCAAGGTACGGGTTTTGCAAGTTATAGTCCGGCAACTCAAGATGAGCAAGACTATTGGACGCTAGAATGGTGGTATAAAAAAGAAGATCAATTACAACAAGCGAAACTTGAAAACTACCAAAATGCGCAGCGCTTTTTAGATTTCCGCTCATTTGAGTGGTTCCATAAACCTGCACAAAATAAAAGTCCATGCATACATGGTCCTTATGTGGATTATATTTGCAATGGTGCCTATACCATTACCATTGCTCACCCTGTCATGATTCATGACCATTTTATCGGTGTCATTGCGACCGATATTTTAGTTTCGGCCCTTGAAAAACTACTTATGCCAAAACTCAAAAACATTAAGCAAAAGGCGGTCATTATGAATGATTCATCTCGAGTCATTACTTCAAATGACATTAGCATCAGAACCGGGACATTATTTAAAGCTAAGACTGATCAACAGTTTTTCTCACAACCCTGTCAGTCTTTCCAGTTGGTTGTCATCTAAAAAGCAAAGAATATTGGCCTTTTATTCCCGCTTTAGTGTACCACCAAGGTGATATAGCACTCTAAGCCCTAGCTGTTGTTCAAACTTTCTTCAAACAGACTTGTTTATTCAGGTCTAGGGGAAGTTTTGGCCTAAAAATAGCATCGCCTTTCTGGATGAAAAGCAAAAACAACGAAATTTGAGGTTGAAAAGACATGGAAAATAAAGCGTCTTCCTTAAAAAAATTATCGCTATGGCAAGTGACAATTATTGGTATTGCCTATATGACCCCCATGACGGTTTTTGATACTTTCGGTATTGTTTCCGGAATTACCAACGGGCATGTCCCTCTTGCATATTTACTTGCTTTAGGTGCTATGTTGCTTACCGCTTGGAGCTACGCAAGGTTTAGTCAAAATTCGGAAAAATCAGGCTCAGCCTATAGTTATACTGCCGAAAGCTTAGGACCCAAAAGTGGCTTTTTTGTCGGTTGGTGCTCTCTACTCGACTATCTGTTATTACCGCTCATCAATGTATTACTGGCAGCAATTTATCTCACCGCACTGATTCCAAGTTTGCCTTATTGGTTTTGGGTGCTGGTATCGGCGGGCCTTGTGACTTTAGTCAACTGTTTCCGTATTCGGTTACTTGCCAATTTAAGCCTCGTGTTTGTGTTCGCCCCCATTATCCTCATGGTTATTTTTGTATATTTAGTGGTCCGGGGTATTGGCTCTACTCAAGGTTACGAACATGTACTTACCTTGGCTCCGCTATGGCATGGTCAGCAATCACTATTACCACTTGTTGCTGGGGCCTCAGTTCTATGCTTTTCATTCTTAGGTTTTGATGCTGTCACCACCCTTTCAAATGAAACCAAACAACCCACCAAAAATATCCCCCGTGCAGTCATGTTAACTACACTTGCTGGCGGAGCTATTTTCTTCACAGCCGCTTGGTTTATTCAGCTTTATTTTCCAAACAATGTCCGTTTTCACCATCCTTCAGAAGCGTTACCAGAAATTGTGCTTTATGTCGGTGGTGCTTTGTTTCAGTCCATCTTCTTATGTGGACAAATTATGAACACTGTCGCCTCTGGCCTTGCCTCACATGCCAGTGCTTCGCGTTTACTGTATATAATGGGTACCGACAATATTTTCCCTAAAAAGTATTTTGGAACCATCCATAGCTCTTTAGGGACACCATTTTTCTCGGTTTTATTTGTCGGGCTTATTTCAATGTCGGCTATTTTCTTAGATTTAGCTCAAGTTGTCAGTCTGATCAGTTTTGGTGCGCTCGTTGCGTTTACAGCCGTAAACTTCTCAGTTTTTATGAAATTTTATATTAAAGATAAGCAACGCTCAGGTTTTAAAAATAAATTTCTAAACCTATTTTTACCGCTGTTATCGGTCATCAGCATTATTTGTTTATGGCTCAATCTCGACTCGTCTTCACTGACTTTTGGGTGCTTCTGGTTAGCTTTAGGCATTCTCCTATTTATCTATAAAACGATTAAAAAACAAAGTATTGCAATTAGTAATGCTTATTAATTTTTTAAGGAACTTCGTCATGAAAATTATTTCTAAACCTCAACTTTTAAAAGATGTGGAATACAAACCAAGTCAGTCTTTACAAGTGGGTAAAGAATGGAGCTGGTTAAATCCAAAACATGCACAATTTGATACATCTACGATTAACGGCACTTCGGTAGATAACCCAGCAAACTACTATGAAAGTTCCCTCTCGAATTGGCATACATTTGACAGTTTAAATGCTGACATCGAGTGTGATGTGGTTGTTATTGGTGGTGGCTTATTAGGTTCATCAACTGCCTTACATTTAGCTGAACAAGGTGTAGATACGGTTTTATTAGAAAAAAATCGTATTGGTAGTGCAGCTTCAGGTCGAAATGGTGGACAACTCACCCCAGGTTTAGCACGTTGGGAAGCTCAAGAAATGGCCGATCGACTCAGCTACGAAGATGCCAAAAAGCTATGGCATTTTACTTCTACTGAAGCGATGCAACTGATTGATGATATCTCGGAAAAATACCAACTCAACTTTGACCGTAAATACGGCCATATTACTGCCGCCGTTCATGAAGGACATTTGGTTGGCTTAACACAAGGTGCCGATGCCCGAAAATACTTAGGTGAAGACCATACCCGTATTGTAGGTAAGCACGAACTCATGGACTATATTAAGTCTGACTACTATACAGGTGGTTTAATTGATGAGTTAGGTGGACAAATCCATCCGCTGGCTCTAAACCGTGGCTTAATTTATGGCTTTTGCCAAAACGGCGGCTCTGTGTATGAGCAAACAGAAGTTATTTCAATAGAAGAAAAAGCAGATGGTATTTATGTTCAAACTGCAAATGCAGTCGTAAAAGCTAAAAAGTCTGTGGTTTTAGCGGTACACCATGCTTCATTTAAACTTTTATCTGAACAGAACAATACCACTATTCCGTTTTACACTTATGTCGCGACCACCGCTCCTTTAGAGCTTGATACCAAAGAGCTTCTGCCATTTGGACATCCGGTTTATGACACTCAGTTCCAGATTGATTACTACCGCCCTGTCTTTAATAACCGTTTACTGTTTGGTGGACAAGGTACTGGAACATGTTGGGGACCAGAGAAAACTCTAAATTATCTAGAGCATCGAATTCATACCGTATTCCCGCAAATTAAAAATCTAGAGATGGATTTCGTCTGGAGTGGAACCACTGATTTAACGGTAAATGGTGCAGTCGATAGTCGTAAATTTGGCAACACGTTCCCGATTTATGCTGTTCACGGCTGGAGCGGTCATGGCGTAGCGCAGACAGTACGTATTGGTAAAGCCATCGCAAATGATTTTGTTGGCCAATCGAATGACTTTGAAATGTTATCTAAAATTGACCATCAAAATATTATTTTTGGTCGTACCCTTGCCCCAGTTGTTATTCCGCTCGCTAAAAGCATGTATGGCCTCGGTGCAATGATTAATCCGGGCAAAATGGTTTCTTTCTAATTTATAAGAACGTCATTTTCTAAAAAAAGATTCGTACAGTTTTGTGCGAATCTTTTTATATCAAAGCAATATTCATTTTCAAACTAGGTTATCCCTTTTCAATCTATTACAATAACGCCGGCTTCTTTATTCAGCGCATAGTATTTTGAGTAACTCATCTTCCCAATTAAAACGTGGACTTAAAAATCGTCACATCCAGTTAATCGCTATGGGTGGTGCTGTGGGCACAGGACTATTTTTAGGCTCTGCACAAGTCATTCAATCTGCTGGTCCTTCAATCATTTTAGGTTATGCCATTGTCGGTTTGGTTGCATTTTTAATTATGCGCCAAATGGGTGAGATGATTGTCGAAGAACCTGTAGTCGGTTCTTTTAGTTACTTTGCACAAAAATACTGGGGAAGATTTCCCGGTTTTTTATCGGGCTGGAATTATTGGGTAGTGTACATTTTGGTTGCCATGACCGAGCTTACCGCCGTGGCTAAATATGTACATTATTGGTGGCCTCATATCCCTGCTTGGGTTTCAGTTTTATTTTTCTTTGTGCTGGTCACTTGCTTGAACTTAGGCAATGTTAAATTTTATGGCGAATCTGAATTTTGGTTAGCTATTATTAAGGTTGCTGCGGTCATTTCAATGATTGTATTTGGTTTATATTTACTGCTTACCGCAGGTAATGACTCTATCGCTAGCTTTTCAAACCTATGGCAGCATGGCGGATTTTTCCCTCATGGGTTCTCGGGCCTGTTTTATATGCTCGCCTTTTTAATGTTTGCCTTTGGTGGTATTGAACTCATTGGAATGACAGCAGCTGAAGCTGAAAATCCTGAAAAAAGTATTCCACAAGCCATTAACCAAGTCATTTTTCGAATTTTGGTATTTTATGTGGCTTCACTGGCAATTATTATGTCGCTTATTCCATGGAATCAACTGGACCTCGGCGGTTTAGATAAGAGTCCATTTGTCATGATTTTTAGCCAACTGGGCATTGGTTGGGCGGCACATTTACTTAACTTTATTATTTTAACTGCTGCTCTTTCTGTTTATAACAGTGGGATGTATGCCAATAGCCGTATGTTGTACGGGCTAGCAGTTCAAGGCAACGCACCTAAAGTTTTTGCAAAAGTAAGCAAACAAGGTGTACCTACATCCGCTGTTATCTTCTCTTCTATTCTAATTTTTGGGTGTGTATTACTTAACTATTTCATACCAGAAGAAGCTTTAAGCTATCTTATGTACATGGCTGTAGCAGCTTTGGTTTTAAACTGGGCAATTATTAGTTTTACCCATTTAAAATTTAAACGTTCGATGAAGCTTGAAAATAAAGTTGCCAAATTTCCTGCCCTATTTTCACCTTTGAGTAACTATATCGTTTTGACTTTTATTGGCATGATTTTATATATCATGTGGACTCAAGGCTTTGAAAAGTCGGTGATTATTATTCCAATCTGGATTGCCTTTATGTTTGGGTTATATACAATTTTGAGTTGGAAAAAATCACTCTAATCTTCAAATAAGGCTTATTCAAACAGGATAAGCCTTTATTATTTTGGGGTTTACAAACAATTTGCCTTCAGAACAAACCAATCATGCCATATGCCTATTTCTAATTTAATTCACAATAATTAATTCTGAGATATTTTATGTAGTCTTTATTCATTCTAAAACAAGCAATTAAGTCATACTCAACAGATCATGATTAAAATACAAGTGTTTACATGAACTATA
Source organism: Acinetobacter sp. AKBS16 (assembly GCF_002899995.1). NCBI lineage: Bacteria > Pseudomonadati > Pseudomonadota > Gammaproteobacteria > Moraxellales > Moraxellaceae > Acinetobacter > Acinetobacter sp. AKBS16. Next base: position 150,071 of record NZ_POYH01000091.1, read on the forward strand.
ATTATTTGTGCTTATGTTCAGCTAAAATCGAGGCTGACAAAGTATATTGTTGCGATGCCCTTCTAGGAAAAAGACACTTCATCTAACCCAGTGCTTTACCCACTTATAGATTTCGCGCTATTTACTGCGTCGCTCAATGATGAAAAACAGGAAAATTTTATGGAAAAAACACTGCAATGTCCGAAATGTGGTTCTACAGAAATTGAAACACGTGATCATGACAAATTACTTAAAACCACTGGCGGTGTTTTATTAACAGCTGCAGGCACTACGGCAGGTACTGTAGGCGGTGCCGCAACTGGTGCTACTGTAGGGGCAGCGATTGGTACTGTTGCCGGACCATTAGGTGTAATTGTTGGTGGAACTGTAGGAACATTTGTCGGTGCAATCAGTGCAGGCATTACTGGCGGTGTGGTAGGTAATATTTTTGGTAAAAAAGCAGGCGTAATGATCGATAAAAATATATTTCAGGACTATCGCTGCTTGAAATGTAAATACCGTTTTAAACAGAAGAAATAATATGATTTCAATTGAATTAAGCAGATAAAATCAGTTTCTTAACTGTCTATTCTGCTTAGTTCAAAGTTTTTATAGAAGTGCTCCACATAGCAAATATATGAAGCAACTTATTTAACAAATTAAGAAACTAGCTTGAGTTTAATTTACTTAGCTACGCCATCTTGTTGAAATTTAGGTGAACGTGGTCCGTATAATAACCCCATACCTGGATTATAATTAGTCGGGGTAAACAGTTGAGTATTGACCATACTTGCTAATGGATAAGCTCTATCATTAAAGCTGCCAGCAATCTGTTCAACTAAAGCCCCAACGACCATCCCTATTAAACCCGCATTACCATCACTACTCGCTTGAACAAGTTTTTTCTCACCTGTCCAAATCACATCTCCCGTTTTCAAATCAACAAGTTTTGCATCTGCACTTACTGTAGCAATACTTTGAATGACTTGATATTTAGAGCCATATTCTTTAATTCGAATATAGAGAGCAGCATCTGCGCCAAAAATTTCTTGTAATTTCTGAGGTGAAATAGACTGAGCATCGTTGCCATTAGTAACGCCATTCTCTTTAAACATGTTGTCTACAACAGAGATTGGAAAAACATAATAGCCAGCTTCTGCTACAGGTGCCACCACAGTAGGCCAATAACTATAGGTCGCTTTTACATCAGGTGAATCATTGACTGGTGGCAATACCAAAATTGACTTTGGCATATGGGCTTTATAGGCCGTAATATCTTTATTAGGTGGTGCAGTAACTGCACATCCTGTAAATGCAAGGCTAGAAATGACCAAGCTGGCAATGAGAAGTTTCTTAATCATGATTTTGCATTCCCACCATTCGCATTCATTTTTTGCAATAAGCGATCCATTAAAACGGTAGATTCTGGATATACTTGACGTTCAAGTTGGAAATACTCGATTGCTTTTTGAGAATTATTTTCTTGTAAATACAATAATCCTAAATGAGCATATAACCCCGGTGGTACAGCTAGGCCCTTACCTTTGGTTTTTTCAATCTCTGCTTCTAATTTTGTGATCTGCGTATTTGGCGTTGCTTTTTCAGGTGCGTTATACATCAAATAGGTTTGATGAGTATAAGTTCCCCAATTGTATAAAGGTTGAGGGCCAGCGGCACAACCCACCAAACTCATCGCAAGAAAACTGCTAAAAAGAATTTTTTTCATCTAACACATATCCAAAATTATTGAATTGACCAACGGTTATTTTGAATATCTGTCACAAGATTATTTACTGCTTCACGAACAGCTAAGTCGAGTACTTTACCATTTAACGTAGAATCGTAAGAAGCTGTAGTACCAAAGCCTAAAACTTCACGTGCGCCTAATGCATATTCACCAGCACCTTGTACCGAATGCACAACTTCTGATGTTTTTACATCAACAATATTTAAATTAACTTTGGCATAAGCAACTTGTTGTTTACCGCGTCCTAAAATACCAAATAACTGTTGATCGCCTACTTCTTTACGACCAAATTCAGAGACATCACCAGTAATAACGTAGCGAGCACCTTTAATAGATTGAGCAGTATTGCTATAACCTACTTCTTGTTTAATTTCTGATAGATTGTCACGGTTTAAAACTGAAAAATAGCCAGTTTGCTGTAAATGTGTTTCAAGAATAGTTTTCGCCTGCCCACCTAAACGATCGACATTATCAGAGAAAACACCTCTCATATAACTAGAGCGATTATCAAACTTACCAATAGTAATAGGAGTTTTTACTCCGGTATATTTTGTTGTAGCAGTAGCAGCAGTGACTTGTGGACTTTGTATCGTTCTTGAAGTTTCAGTAGTTGAACAAGCAATTAAACCGAAAGAACACGCCATAGTAATGATTAATATTTTTTTCATGTTTACTCTATAAAGATAAATAAATACAAAGAATACATATTATATACAAAAAGACTATCCAATAAGCGAATAAATTAGGACTTTAATAAAAAATTTACTTAATTCGTTTAAATAATTTTTAAAGAAGCAAAAAATTTATTCTATAGATAGTTAATTATATGAAACCTATTATTAGTAAATTAATTATGGTTTTCCGCGGTATAGAAAAATCTATCTATAATATAAAAATCAGCTACTTACTTTACGCTTTAAAGAAGATATGAAACAATTATGCCCTAATACAACTTCTGAAATTACAAATGAAAAAATTATTACTTTTAAGCTTAGTTAGCATTTTCAGCTCATATAGTTTTGCAGAGGACAATAGCTCAACTTATCGGGGACTTGGTACTGGTCCTGAAGATTTTTTAAAGTTTCAAATTCTTAAACAAAAAGGTTTCCTAGCCAAAAAACCTAATATTTCAAGAGCAGACTATAACGATATATACAAACTCAAAAAACCTTATGAATTTATGGGACAAAACGTTGTACTTATTTCAGATGAATATATGTCTGAATATGTGGGCTGTTGTGTGAGTGAAGGTTGGGGAGCTGTATTTAAGCAAACCACCAATTTAAAATTAATTGAAAAATTTGCAAAAAAGAATCAATGTAATATCGCTCCGATAGAAACCGATAGCACTTACTATGGGTTTAAAATTAGTTCTCTGCCAAAAGGTAATTATTATGAATTATCATGCCGCGAACGTGATTTAGATGAGTCTCAATAGATAGGAATTAAATTCTGAAAATAAGAGCCAAACAAGTTGTTTGGCTTAAAGAATCCAATAGGTAGAGGCTACCTTAAAGAGGAATAGCTTTTGATGCGACTTTTACCAAAGTACCTCCACCAGGAACAACTGTACTCGCCAATTCTGCTGAAAGCTCTACTAAATTTTCTTTAGTAAAAGCTTGATCAAAAGTATTTCTGAACCAATTTCCTTGTTCAATAACCTCGCCGGTAAGTCCATCAACTTCAATAACACCAATTTTATCTGCATTAGACCAAATATATTCAAACGCATAAACGGGGCGAAAATAAAGGTAAAGTTGAGTTATTTCTTCTGAATCTTCAATGATATTAGTTGCATGAACTTTTTGATTTTGTAGTTCTGACCTAACTATACTAGTAACTGAATCAAGAGAAAGTAATGGTTGAAGTACATTCTCAACTTCGACTTTCTCTACTTCGGTAAGTTCAAATTTTCTAATATATTCTGCTAAATGAGATGATTTAAGTTCACGCTGCAAGCCATCAAAATAATTTGAAAACTCTATTTTCCGGCTACACACTTCCTTCATTTGTAATTCTATTTTGCCTTTATCTTGTTGGCGTGTAACAGGATAATTTTTTTGTTCAGGATCTGTATAAACCTGAATCTGCTTCGCATGAGGATTATGTACAGGAATAGAATAAGTAACAACACAATCATAGTTTAAATTGCGTTCACTTGAAACAAACCAAAACGGTTCATAACGTAGAATATGATTTTTTAAATTTACAGTTTCTTCAGTAGGACGTTTTAGAAAATTAAATTTTGCCAACATTCCAAAAGCGTTGACCTTTTTCTTTTCAGCTTGTTGCTTAGCGGACTCAAACTCAAATATCTTTTTGAAAACAAAAATTTTATGGTTTTCGGCCTTTACTTCTAATTTTGACATAATGATATTAATGCTATTAAATAAACTTTTAAATTATAATTATTAAATCTCATAAAATAAACCTTTAAGTTTGTATATTTTATTTACTCCTATAATTAAATAAATTTATACCAAACTCTGTTTTATTCGAAAATAAAAATATATTATACGACATATAAGAATACTAAATTTTTCCTTTGCCCTCATTCAATTGCAAAGCCAGTTACTAATTTATTTTTTAATTTTCAACTAAATTCCACCTCCAATTTAGTTAAAAATTATTAAAAAATTCAAACACCTCATACATATAAATTAAATATAATCAATATATTCAACTTATATCTTGAAGAAAAAGACAACATTTAGATCTAACTTAGGTTTAATGAGCAAATTTAAAAAAATACTCCAACATCGTATCTCTTTCACTCAAAAAGCTGTTTGTATTTAAAAACCCAAAAATTAAAACCATCTAACAGGTTTTCCGAATATTCGTTACAAAAAAATATATACTTTGCAGAAAATAATATAGCTTTAATCAAAAATTAATAAACATTTTCTCATACTGAAGATAGAATGGGTTTAAACGAACCACTTCCATTTTCTATAAGAATAAAGTGGTAAACTTTGCAACAAGTTATGTAGTTCCTAATTGCTTTCAACATCAAAATACTCATGTTTGTATATTGCTCCATTATTCTCTATAAGTGGGAGCACTTCCTGACTTTTGAATTTCTTTGAAATAAGCACTCTCCTCTGCTTGAATATCTTCAATTTTCTGATCAGTTAAAGGAGTAGATATAGTTAAATATTTTCGTACGTAAATAGCATTAATTCTTTCCTTTTAAATAACACGTTCAATAATCAAAGCAATGCCTTGGCCCACACCAATACACATTGAACACAAGGCATAACGGCCACCTGTTTGTTCAAGCTGGTTTAAGGCTGTCGTTACAAGACGTGCACCTGACGCCCCAAGCGGATGACCTAAAGCAATGGCACCACCGTTTGGATTTACTTTGTCAGAGTTGTCTGGTAAGCCTAAGTCACGGGTCACTGCCAAAGCCTGTGCAGCAAAGGCTTCATTGAGCTCAATCACATCCATCTGATCTAAAGTCAGGTTGGCTTGTTTAAGTAATTTTTTAATGGCTGGTGCCGGAGCAAAACCCATAATGCGTGGTTCTACACCTACGGCTGTTGAAGCAATGATCTTGGCACGCGGTTTTAAGTTGTAAGCCTGAACTGCATCATCAGAAGCAATCAGTAGAGCTGCCGCACCATCGTTGATGCCTGAAGCATTACCCGCAGTGACCGTGCCCTCTGCTTTTACAACAGGCTTAAGTTTGCTTAAAGCTTCAAGCGTAGTGGATGCACGTGGATGTTCATCGGTATCAATCACAACAGCATCACCCTTACGTTGAGGGATTTCAACTGCCACGATTTCTTTAGAAAAAAAGCCTTTGGCTTGCGCGCTTGCGGTGCGTTGTTGGCTCACCAAGGCAAACTGGTCCTGATCTGCACGATTGACGTTGAACTGTTCAGCGACGTTTTCGGCAGTCTGGGGCATGGTGTCTACACCATACAATTCTTTAAGTTTAGGGTTAATGAAACGCCAGCCCATAGTGGTGTCTTCAATCTTCTGACTACGGCCAAAAGCACTATCTGCC
>NZ_POYH01000092.1:0-1696 GCF_002899995.1 Acinetobacter sp. AKBS16
ACACTACCAGCAACCACGGCAATCACGGGTTGATACTGACGTAAATTCACAATTGCAGCCTGAATTTCAGCAATTGCAGCCAAGCCCAGATTTGCTTCTTGTAAACGAACGCCACCCGTTTCCAACAATAAAATTGCAGCTGTTGGAATGCCTTTTAGATTGTCTTCAACCGCAAGTTCTAAGGCACCCGCAATTTTGGCACCACCTACCTCACCTAAACTGCCACCTTGAAATAAGCCTTCAATAGAAATTAAAACTACTGGCTGTTCTTGAATAGTTCCCTTTGCAATCACTACACCATCATCGGCTTGCGGCACAATATTTTGCTGAACCAACCAAGGCGACATAACACGTGCAAATGGGTCGAGCAACTCTCGAAAAGTCCCTTCATCTAATAATGCTTTAGCACGCTCTCTCGCACTCAACTCAATAAAATCTTGTTTATTTAACAAACTCTGAATATCAGTCATGAGCAATCTCCTCTAATGCTTGTTCCAGACGTAAGCGAACGACACCAGGAGTTGCACCAAAGTCATGAATATCAATATTGACCGCTGGCGGTATTTGAGCAGTAAAAATCCGTTCAAAAAGATTGTGCCAACGTGCTGCACTGCCATCTACCGAAGTCACTACCTGAATAGAAGTCTTTCCCTTTTCACCGGGTTCCATCAAAATTTCTAAATCGCCAGAGCCTACACATCCTACTAGTGCTTTTTTTACAGGTGGCTCTGTGGCCACAAATTCAAAATGAAGTGTTTCCATAATCAAAATCCCTTTTTATTTTTCACAGATGACTGCTCAACACGATCTATAAACAAGGTTGCTGCCAACAAATCTGCGGCACCACCAGCAGAAGCTTTCATCCGAAGCAGATCAATCTCTAAAAGATGCAAAGCACGTCGACCTTCCAAGCTTGAACTGCCACCCAAATCCAATACTTGCTGAGCACCTTGTTGCATACGCTTTAAACCAGATGTTCCAGATCGATAAAGCACACAGGTATCGGTCAAATCTGTCATCATGGCAAGTAATGCATCTAAGCGAGCGAACTCTTCTTTCATAGGTTTACTGCGACTTTGATAAAGTTGCTTTAACCCAAAATTCACAATCGTTGGAAAACCTTGTTGTGCCTGTTCTTTGGCACCTAAGACACCTAATTTTTTCTGTACTTTTTGACCATGACTTAAAGCCTGTTTTGGAATAAAGCGATCTTCAAGCTGGGCAATCTGACCTGCTAACTGGCATAGCTCAACAGCCGATAAATATTGTTGATTCGTGCGTTCTAATGCTGCTGCCGTCACCATTAAACCCAAGGCCCAAATTGCACCGCGGTGTGTATTTACACCATCTGTTGCCAACATCATGGTCTTTTCACCTTGGCGACCGATTTCTCCAATGTCTTCACGCAAAGCTAAACAGACTTTTCCATGATGCTTTGCAGCTTGAGCCATCGCTTCAAACATGGGTCCTAAACTTTTCGCAGAGCGCTCCATTAACTCCAAAGTCAGGTCATTGTGTGCACCACTGCCACGGCGATCGACCAAAGCTGGTTTCGGTGTCAGATTAACTTCATCAATTAACGCTTCGACTGCCATATCTGCCAAAAGCTGACTATCGCTGAGCGTTTGATATTGAACTTGTGCCATCATTACCAACTCCTGAATTTTGCAGGTGGTTGATATAAGCCATCTGACCA
>NZ_POYH01000092.1:1792-8695 GCF_002899995.1 Acinetobacter sp. AKBS16
CCAAGTCGGCAATATTTTTCGCTGCTAAAAGTTCACGTGTGGCATCGGTACGGCGAATACCTAAATCTTCAGGGAATACCACCAGACCTTCACTTCTTAAACGTGCTGTTGTTTTTGGGTCTTGAGTTAAACCAATACTGGTCACACCTGCCACCGCAGCAATCATGGCTTGACGCTCTTCTTGGCTGCTTGCTTTATATAGATAAGCAATGCCTTCTTCGGTCAATAAATGAGTCACATCATCGCCATAAATCATGATCGGGGCTAAAGGCAAACCTGCCGTTTTAGCAACATCAATCGCATCGAGACGATCTACAAAAGTTGGCTTGCCCCCCTCTTGAAAGGTTTCCACCATTTGTACAACGAGTTTTTTACCACGTGCCAAATAGGTATCTGTTTCATTAGCACCTTGCAAACGCATATCCAACCATGCTGGCGTATCATGACGACGTCCACGCGGATCATGTCCCATGTTTGGCGCTCCACCAAAACCAGCTAAACGCCCTTTGGTAACGGTCGAAGAATGCCCCATGCCATCAACTTGCAAAGTTGCACCAATAAATAGATCAACGGCGTACTGACCTGCGAGCTGACACATCATGCGGTTGGAACGTAAAGCGCCATCACGACCTGTAAAGAAAACATCGGGACGAGCAGCAACATATTTTTCCATACCGAGTTCAGTACCAAAACAATGCACGCTTTCAACCCATCCCGTTTCAATCGCCGGAATTAAGGTTGGATGTGGATTCAGAGTCCAGTTTCGGCAGATTTTTCCTTTTAAACCTAAAGACTCACCATAGGTCGGTAAAATCAGTTCAATTGCCGCAGTGTTAAAACCAATACCATGGTTTAATGATTGCACATTATGCTTTTCATAAATTCCGCGAATTGCCATCATCGCCATGAGCACATGCACTGGCTTGATATGTTTCGGGTCTCGAGTAAATAACGGTTCGATATAAAAAGGCTGGTCTGCGACCACCACATAATCCACCCAAGAAGCAGGAATATCGACACGGGGTAACTCTGAGACGTCATCGACCAGTTCATTGACCTGAACAATCACGATACCGTCACTAAAAGCAGCAGGTTCAATAAGTGCTGGAGAATCTTCGGTACTTGGACCTGTATAGATATTGCCTTGGCGGTCTGCCATAAAGCCCGCTGAGAGCACTACATTTGGAATAAGATCAACCACCAAACGTGAATACAACTCGATATAGGTATGAATCGCACCAATCTCTAGTAAACCATCTTCAATTAACTGACTAATACGCAAACTTTGTGGGCCAGCAAAAGAAAAATCGAGCTTACGCGCAATACCTTTTTCAAACAGATCAAGATGTTCTGAACGCCCTACGCTTGGCATGATCATATGCAAATCATGCAAAATATCTGGATTGGTTTGAGCCAAAGAGCGCGATAAAAAATCAGCCTGCTTTTGGTTATTCCCTTCGAGTACAACTTTGTCACCCGGTGTAATTAAGGTTTCCAAAACTTTAATAATGTCTTGAGTTGGAATCACCACACCATCGGTATATTGGTTTGCCATCTCTAGTTTTAGTTGTTTGGCATGACGCCGCTTTGTCCATAATCGTTCTTTATTCTGAACTGAGCCTTCCATGTGTTTACCTATAGATCGCAGTTTTGTTCTGAATCTATAAAAACGCTTTATGGACTTTCGATCAATCAACCTAGATGAGTCGTTATTAACCTCAGGTTAATGATTAATTTTATATTCGATGAATTTCTTCAAAAAACCAATCTAGACAGATTTTGACTTTGGGTAAATTTGCGTATTGTGGTCGGTACACCAAATAATAAGAAAAGGGCGATGAGAAGTGAATTTGAGGAAATAATCGTATCAAACGCCCGGTTTGTATATCTTTTTGCACCATAACACTACGCGCTAACGCAACACCATGTCCTTCCATTGCAGCCTGTAAAACTGCAGATGAACTGTTGATTTGCATACCACGGCTAATATTGATGTCATTCAAACCTACACTTTTTAGCCAAGATTGCCACCCCGGAAATTGTTGATGTTTTTCCATCGAAAGATCATGAATTAAAGTGATATTCTTTAGATCGTTCGGCGTTACGAGCGTTGAATGTTCATTTAAAAATGTAGGCGAACATACGGGATAAACCTCTTCATCCATAAGTTTAACGGCTTCTAAACCTTGCCATTGTCCTTGACCATATCTGACACCTACATCGACTTTTTGTTCTAAAAAATCTACGGTTTTCAAGTTAATGTCTAAACGAATATCAATATCTGGATATTGTTTTTGAAAATGATCAATTCTTGGTAATAGCCATTTTTCGGCAAATGCTGGACTGACCGCAATATTAAGAACACCTGATAGAGAATCTTGTTTTAATTTCTCCAAAGCCAAAGTGAGCTTATCAAAACCCGCCCGAATATCCGGTAAAACCGATTCAGCCAGTTCAGTAGCGACCAGTCGATTTTTGCCATTCGTTTGCCGATGAAACAACGGAAAGCCTAACCAATCTTCAAGTGTACGTACCAATTGCCCCACCGCAGCAGGTGTCACATTCAACTCTTTTGCTGCAGCAGAAAAACTTTTGTGGCGTGCGCTGGCTTCAAAAGCACGAAGTGCATTGAGATAAACTGGTGAATTCATAGCGCTAAAGTTTTTCTTTATTGGGTAAGTAGATTATCTCATTTGTGATTAAAAAATACTATTTCTAAAATAAACCCATATTGATTGCAAAACCTCACTTTCACGAATCAATCAATTTATTTTTTTTAATCTTAAGGATATACACATGAGTAGATTTTCTTTAAAAGTTGCTATCGTTACTGGTGGCGGTTCTGGTATTGGTAAAGAAGTCGCAATTCGCTTGGTTCAAGAAGGTGCCAATGTTGTGATTGGTGGTCGCGATGAAAATAAATTGCAAAAAGCTGCCCATGAAATAGATCCGACAGGTGAAAAAGTTCGCTACTTTGCTGGTGATATAGCCGACCCTAAAACTGCAAAAAACTTAGTAAAAGTAGCTTCTGAAACATTTGGTGGTGTTGATATTCTTATCAATAATGCAGGTGTATTTAACCCAAAATCTTTCCTTGATATTACTGAAACAGAATATGACTGGTTTTTAGATACCATTTTGAAAGGCAAGTTTTTTATGGCGCAAGCGGCTGCTAAAGCCATGCAACAACGTGGAGGCGGCGCAATAGTACAAACAGGTTCGCTTTGGGCATTACAAGCTGTAAAAGCAACCCCGTCTTCTGCTTACTCAGCAGCAAATGCAGGGGTACATGCACTCACTCATAACTTAGCCATTGAATTGGCTGAATCAAATATCCGCATTAATACCGTTGCACCAGGTGTAGTGGAAACACCTGTTTACAACACGTTTATGAGCGAAGATCAGGTTAAAGAGGCCTTACCGACTTTTAACTCGTTCCATCCTTTAGGCCGCAACGGTCAACCTGCTGACATTGCCGAAGCGATTTTATTCCTTGCATCATCTAATGCCTCATGGATTACAGGAACTATTCTTCCTGTAGATGGTGGTGTGATGGCTGGTCACTAATTTGCAGTTAGTGATCAATCCCACTTATTTGGAGTATTTAATATGCAGAACTAGAATAGTTATCGAGACTCGTTGCTTCAATATGTCGCAAAATTTGCAAAACTAGCACCAGACACCATGCGTGGTTTAAGTGCAATGGAAGCAGGAACGAGTAAAATTGGTCAGCTTGATGCAAAAACCCATGAGCTTATTGCACTTGCCGTTGCAGTGACCACACGTTGTGATGGTTGCATTTCTATACATAGCAAAAAGGCAATTGAAGCAGGTGCAACCAAAGAACAAATTGCCGAAGCTCTTTCTGTCGCTATTTCTTTAAATGCAGGTGCAGCACTCACCTATTCTGCACGCGTATTAGAGGCAGTAGAAAATTTAGCAGAGCATTAATTTTACTTGCTAATTCATTCTATTTATTTTGTTATTGAATAAAGAGAATTTAGTTTACGAGGAAAGTATTCATGTTGATCCATGCCGATTTTTCACAGGCTGTGATTGTCAAACCTGAAGACTATCACTGGGTGAAATCTCCCCGTGGGGAAGTTGATCGTGTCATGCTCGATCGTATTGGCGGTGAAATAGCTCGTGCAACCAGTTTGGTGAAATATGCGCCCCATACAACCTTCCCTGAACATCGACATCATCATGGTGAAGAAATCCTCGTACTTTCAGGCGTATTTACTGAAAATCAAAATCAGCACTACCCTGCTGGATGGTATTTACGCAGTCCCCATCAGTCGGGACACCAACCATCGAGTGAAGAAGGTACATTGATTTTTGTCAAACTTATGCAAATTCCTACGTCAGAAACGCAAACCTTACGAATCAATACCAACGACCCAGCACAATGGCAAAAAATAGATTCGCGTTTAATTTGCACATTAATTGATGCAAGTTATGAACACACTTATTTAGAAAAACTCAAGCCGCAGCAACTTTTTCTTGAAGTAGCTGAGGGTGGAATCGAAATTTTGATTACCCAAGGTCAATTAGTTGATAAAGAAATGGTTTTTGAAACTGGCACATGGATACGCTTACCACCGAAAACACATGCACATTTTCAAGCTGGTTTGTCTGGCGCTTCTCTTTATGTAAAAACTGGACACCTAGCCTCAGCCATTGCGGAATATAATTAAAGGCTCTTTATGCTTCAAAATACTATGCACCGCCAAGTATTAATTTTGGCGAGTTCCCAATCCCTTTTCCAAACCGTTTCCGTCATGGTCATGACCATTGGTGGCTTGGCTGGGGCAAATATTGCAAATACCCCAACACTTGCAACGCTGCCCATCGCATCTATGTTTTTGGGTACGGCTTTAATGATGTTCCCTGCCTCAATATTAATGGCACATATTGGACGGCGTAACGGTTTTCTATTCGGTGCTTTTTTAGGTGTGCTCGGCGGCATTATCGCATCAATTGGTATTTTTTATAGCTCACTCATGCTTCTTGCTTTAGGTACGCTATGTGTCGGGGCCTATCAATCCTTTGCCCAGTTTTACCGTTTTGCTGCCAGTGAAGTGGCAACTGACGCGTTTCGCTCACGTGCTATTTCTTGGGTGATGGCAGGTGGAATTGTTGCAGCACTGATTGGCCCAACTTTAGCACGCTTCGGCGGACCTTTATTCCAGCATTTAGAATATATCGGTTCATTTTTAATTATTAGTATCATCTCACTTGTGGCAATGGGCATTTTATCTAACCTACATATTGCCGATACAGTTGAGCAAAAGTCTGACTTTACTGCTGGTCGCCCATGGCAACAGATTGTCTTTCAACCGACCTATTTAGTTGCTCTGTTTGGTGCCGTCACAGGTTATGGCATTATGATTTTAGGTATGACTGCAACACCCATTGCCATGCGACATTCACACCATGAACTTGGGCCAATTACGACAGTCATTCAGCTACATGTGCTTGGTATGTTTCTGCCTTCATTTTTTACTGGAAACTTAATTGCTCGCTTTGGTGTGCTGAAAATCATGTTTGCAGGTCTTTTATTATTTACTTGCTACATTGGGTTTGCTCTCTCAGGTATTCAGTTCGCATCTTTTGCTATTTCTTTAATTTTATTAGGCGTGGGTTGGAACTTTTTATTTATTGGCAGTACTTCTTTACTCACAGGAACCTATTCCGTGGCTGAAAAAGCTAAGGCCCAAGCTATTAACGATATGACCGTTTTTGTTGTCGGTTTGATTTGTTCGTTTAGTGCAGGTGCTTTACTGGATTTATTTGGCTGGAAAGCAATGAATATCGCGTTAATACCATGGTTGGTGATTGCCGCAGCTTCTCTCTTCTGGCTAAGCCAAAAAAGAGAAAAGCAGGTTGTTTAAATTCTTTTTAACGCGGTTTGTTCAACATCCATTCTAGATTTTGACGGACCGCAGGCCATTCATGTCTTAAAATACTGTAAACATGAGTGTCCCGCAAAATATCATCTTTCACAATTTGATGGCTTCTCAGCACACCATCAAGCTTTGCTCCCAAACGCAGAATTGCAGTTTGGCTTTGAATATTTAAAGAAGATGTGCGTAACTCAACCGCAATACAGTTTAAAGTCTCAAATGCATGAGCCAACAATAGCTTTTTACACTCAGTATTTACAGGCGTACGCTGTGCAGACTTTCGGTACCACGTCGAACCAATTTCTACACGGCGATGTGCTTCTTCAATATGCATTAAAGTTGTCATGCCCAGCGCTCGCTCTGTTTTTCGGTCTTCAATATAAAATGGCAACATAGAGCCAGATTTTTGCAAATCAAGACGTCTTTCAATTTCAGCAGTCATCTGTTCAGGTCTTGGCACACGGGTATACCAAAGATTATAGAGTTCCCCATCGCAAACGGCCTCTTTGAGCGCTTCAGCTTGAGTTACATCTAGCGGCTTTAAAATAACGTGTTCACCCAATAACTCAACAGGTGTAGTCAAAGACATCTTTATCTCCTCAATTGATATTAAGCTTTTATATTTTCAAAATTATTTATTTAACTCAGCCACACTGTACATGGCATTCGCTATAGTTTGATGACCAGATTTCGATAGGCCATCTGCCGCGCCTAAAATGTCTCGGCGTTCTTTGTTTTGCCCAAGTTTTGATTTTCCTTGCAGCTTGGTAATTTCAATTTCTATGCCCACAATGGCTTTTAACATCGGTTCAAGATAGTCTTTTGGTGCATCGGACATTTTCCATGGTTCAGGTTGAGAAGCTTCATGGGTGCGGGTTAAGCGAGCCACTACACCACGAACATAGCGTTCATCATCTCGAATCGTCACTTTGCCATATGCATGCACAACCCTATAGTTCCACGTCGGTACTTGTCTGTGATGTTCATGTTTAGATGG
>NZ_POYH01000092.1:8785-15390 GCF_002899995.1 Acinetobacter sp. AKBS16
TTTGGTGAAATATACGCATCGCCCGCTTGAAAAACGACCAACACCTCATCTCCATTTTTAATGTCCTGCCAAACAGAATTATTTCGTGACACATGGGCATGTAGCATGCCAAATTTCCCTTCATTTGTTTGCAACTCGAATGGAAGATGATTTGCATCTAAGCCATTACTTCCATGCGTAAAAAGCACCCCAAATGGATGTTCTGTAATAAGAGAATGCAATACATCCAAACGGTTTTCTGCAAAATCATCAGGGATATACATGGCTAAAAACCTCGCTGTAAATATCAGGGTTATTTATATTTTGTGTTGTAAATTTTCTGGTTTATGTGGTTTATTAAAAAGAACCACTTTGTATTTTTTTAAGTAGACCAGAATTATGGCAAGAATGGCAAAAGTTGTGGAACTTCCGTCTATTGCAAAGATTGATAAAAGCCAAGGAAAGATAAGTGCTCAACTGACTCAAGCTTTACGCGAAGCTGTACAAAGTGGTGATTTACAGCCCGGCGATCCATTGCCTTCTTCACGCGAATTGGCTTTAACCCTAGGTGTCGCTCGCGGAACCATTATTGAAGCTTACGATCAGCTTTTAGCTGAAGGTGTGTTTAACTCTCAACCACGAACTGGTACTTATGTGTCTCATGCTTTAGCTAAAAAAACTACACCGCAACATTCTCAAAAAGAGACCACACCTAACTCAATCCCTTTGACGAAGTCGGCACTTTCATATGCCAAAGTGCTTGATGAATTTAAGCCACTTCCTCATGTTCCTTTTGCGGTATCTGTCCCCGTCGGTCGTACTCAACCGAGCGACATCTGGCGTAAATTTGGTAATAAATTTAGAGCTCGGGGTGCAGGTGCTCCATCAGGTTATGGTGAACCTCAAGGGGTGTTATCACTAAGAATTGCTATAGCAGACTATGTACGACGGTCACGTTCTGTCCACTGCGAACCTGAACAAATTGTGATTACACCTGGCATTCAACAGTCACTTTATATTTGCAGCCAAATTTTATTTGAGGCGAAAGATGAAGTTTGGGTTGAAGATCCTGCTTATCGCGGTACAACAGCCATTTTTGAGCATACTGTGCAAAACATTCGAATGGTGCGTGTTCCTGTTGATGAAGAAGGCATTCAGGTTGAAACCGGAATTAAACTTTCTAAACATGCGCGTGCTGCTTTTGTAACACCCTCTCACCAATATCCATTGGGTATGCCGATGAGTCTAGCAAGACGCACGGCATTATTAGCTTGGGCAAAACAGCAAAATGCATGGATCATTGAAGATGATTATGACAGTGAACTTCGTTACAACGGTCAGCCCTTCCCATCTTTACAAGGCATGGCACCTGACCAAGTCATTTATCTTGGGACTTTCAGCAAAGTCTTATTTCCATCGCTTAGGCTTGGCTATGCAGTGTTGCCTAAAGAACTGGTAGCTCCTTTTTGTGGGCTTAGAGTATTAATTGATAGACACCCGCCTGCTGCCGACCAACACGTTTTGGCTGCTTTTATTCAAGAGGGTTATTTAGAACGGCATATTCGACGTACTCGAAATGTCTATGCAGAAGTTCGAGAATACATTATTGGCTTGATTGAAAAATACATACCTCAAGAACTGGCTTGGTTACAGCCGGGTGATCAAGGCATGCATATGGTGTTATGGCTTGCTCAACATATTAATGATATTGACGTTGCAAGCTCGGCAGTCGATGCAGGTATTGCCATCAAAGCAATTTCACCGACATTTTCAAAAGAACAGCAACGTTCGGGTCTGATTGTCGGTTTAGGGGATTTTGAACCCGAACTGATGCAACAAGCTATCAAAAAATTATCAAAGATTATTCAACAGCAAGCCAAGTCAATGTAGGTAAACCTTACAACAGCAACCATAGATGAATCGCAAATGGCCCAATGAGTACCATTAAAATACCTGCAATGACCATGGTTAAACTGGCAATTACACCTTCTTCACTATTGCGCTGCTGTGCTCTAACTGTACCAAAACCATGCGCTGCGTTACCAAAGGCGGCACCATTTGCTACATTAGAACGGATTTTAGTAATCGCTAAAATTGCATCGCCGCAAATCATACCGACCAAACCGGTAATAACGGTAAATAGTGAAACCAATGCTGCCGAACCATGAATATCTTCAGCTAAAATCATGGCAAAAGGTGTTGAAATAGAACGTGCCATCAAACTGTTAGTGACTTCAGGGCTAAAGTGGAACCACTGCGCCATTTTATAGGCAGTCATCACGCCTACACTCATGCCGACAATAATCGCAATCGTAAGAACTCCGAGGTTTTTACGAATCGTTTCCCGATAACGATAAATCGGTATAGCGAAAGCTACCGTTGCAGGACCTAATAAATTAACAATCCACTGGGTATCTTCTGAATAAGTTTGGTATGAAATTCCAAAAATCGTCATCAAAATGATGGTAAGTACAGGCACGCTAATTGCGGGTGATAACCAAAGTTTTGGATGTTTTTGATAGATTCGCTTTGCCACAACATAAGCGACCAAAGTCCAGATGAGACAAAGAATTGACCAGATATTCATGTCATTATGCTCTTTAGATATGCTTATGTTGAAGACGTTTTCTAGCCTGTAAGTAAGCCTTCAAACGATTGTAATAATGAATAGTCAGTGAAGTGCTTAACATGACTAAAATGGTTCCAACCGCAATGCTTAAGACGATTTGCCATCCTTCGGTCATAAACAGGGTTTTATACTGGACAACGGCAACGACTACAGGCACAAAAAACAGTAATAGCTCACCTAAAACCACGGTTGCTCCCATTGCCACCTGATCCATTTCGATAATTTTAAAGAACAGGCATAAAAGCAATAAAAACATACCTAAAATACCTGCCGAGACAGGCACACCGAGTTTTTGGTGTAAGAGATATCCGATCCACCAAAAACCAGCCAAAATCAAAATTTGTTTAACTAACATGAACAATGATGGTTGTGTGGGTGTTCCAGAAGCAGATTCAGTACTCATTTTTCGAAATTAAATGGTTAACTACACTATTATGCTAGCTTGGTTAAACCTGCTAAATATGAATTATTCATGTTAATATTATTCCAAAATGGAATAATCTATTCTTTATTATGCTTTCTCTAAAATCATTACAGTGCTTTGTTACTCTGGTTAAAACTAAAAGTTTTACCCGTACTGCTGAAGAGTTATATCTGACTCAGCCCACCGTTAGTAAAATATTACAACAACTCGAAGAGCAACTTCAGGTACAGCTTTTGGTCAAACCCGATCATGGACGGAAAAGACAAATTGAATTAACCGAAATCGGAGAGCGTATTTATCAACATGCGGTCGAGCTTCTTCAGGCAGAACAAAACATCTTTCTTGAGATAGAAAACTATCAACAATTAAAAACAGGTACTTTAAAACTTGGCGTTCCACCTTTAGGTTCGCAGCTCCTAACGACTGCCCTATTTGACTTTCATCGTCAATGGCCAGATATTGAATTGGCTTTTATGGAAGTAGGTTCACGCGGTATTGAACAGGCTTTACTCAATAATGAGCTAGACGTTGGTGTTTTATTGCAGCCTTTTGATGAACAAACTTTTAATAGCATCGAGTTATGTAACTACCCTTTAATGGTACTTTTACGTCGTGATGCAACTTGGGCAACCCGCAAAAAAATAAATCTAGAAGAACTACAACACCAATCATTTTTAATGTTCCCAGAGAATTTTTCTTTAAACAGTATTATTCTCGATGCATGTAAGCAGCATGGTTTTTATCCAACTATTGCTTGCCGTACCAGCCAATGGCATCTCTTGGCAGACATGGTATTACAACGTATGGGAATTGCGCTTCTCCCTCAATATTATACCGACATGCTTGACCCGACTTTATTTGCAGCAGTACCACTCGAAAAACCAAATATTCAGTGGCACTTAGTCATGGCTTGGAAAAAGAATCTTCCTGCCTCACCAGCGGTACAAGCTTGGCTTAGCATTGTTCGTCAACATTTTCAGCACATTAAACCCTAACGTTGACCACTGAAATAGCTTAGTTCAAAAACCGATAAAGCTTTTCCACAAAAAAGCTACCCAATCTTGGCTTAGCTCACTTAGACTAGACCCATCTGTTTATCACACGGACAATAACAATGAATAACGAGCATTTTAAGCTGTATACAGATTCACAATTTCTAAGTCCCTATGCATTTACAGTTTTTGTAGGACTACACGAAAAACAAATTCCATTTGAAATAGCAACCATCGACTTAGGTCAGCAAGGCCAGTTTGAAACATCTTATGTAGAAAAGTCATTAACTGCCAAAGTGCCTGTACTTGAGCATAATGATTTTGCCTTATCAGAATCCTCCGCCATTTTGGAATATCTTGAAGAGCTTTATCCAGACACAGCTATTTATCCAAAAGATATTCAAGCTCGCGCAAGAGCAAGACAAATACAGGCATGGCTCAGATCAGACTTGGTGGCACTAAGAACTGAGCGTCCAACCGATGTTATTTTTATTCAGCCCAAGTCCACTCCACTTTCAGAAGAAGGCAAAAAAGCTGCGGAGAAACTTTTCTTTGTTGCAGAAGAACTTCTTGCGTCTGATGCCGAATTTCTTTTTGGTTCATGGAGTATTGTGGATGCTGAACTTGCCCTGATGTTGCAACGCCTTATTCAAAATGGTGATGCTGTACCACAGCGTTTAAAAACCTATGCATTACAGCAATGGCAACGTCCGAGCGTACAAAAATGGCTTGCCTTGCGACATAACTAAACCCTTATATTTACACCAAACATGAGATAAAAAATGAGTGATTCAAACTATATTCCTCCACAAGTTTGGCAATGGACTGGAGAAAAAACCGATTTAAACCAACCTACCTCAGGTGCGCGTTACGAGCATACACTTCCAGTAGGAAAACATCCGCTCCAACTCTACTCTTTAGCAACGCCTAATGGTCAAAAAGTTACTATTTTGCTTGAAGAGCTTTTAGCGTTAGGACATAAAGATGCTGAATATGATGCTTGGCTGATTAAAATCGGAGAAGGACAGCAATTTGGCAGTGGCTTTGTAGAAATTAATCCCAACTCTAAAATTCCAGCATTGGTTGACCATAGCCAAAACCCGCCATTAAGAGTATTTGAATCTGGCTCAATTTTGCTTTACTTGGCTGAAAAGTTTAAAGCGTTTATTCCGACTGATATTGCTGCACGTACTGAATGCCTCAATTGGTTATTCTGGCAAATGGGCAGTGCACCTTACTTAGGTGGTGGTTTTGGACATTTTTATGCTTATGCCCCTGTTAAAATTGAATATGCGATTAACCGCTTTGCAATGGAAACAAAACGCTTACTTGATGTATTAGATCAGCATCTGGCAAAAAACGAATATTTGGCTGGTTCTGAATATAGCATTGCTGATATTGCAGCGTTCCCTTGGTATGGCGGTCTTGTTAAAAACTGGGTGTATAACGGCGCGGAGTTTTTAGGTGTCGATCAATATAAAAATGTTCAACGTTGGGCAGATGCGATTTTAGCGCGCCCTGCGGTACAACGTGGCCGTATGGTAAATCGTACCTTTGGTGATTTAGCTACCCAGTTGCATGAACGCCATGATGCGAGTGATTTTGAGACCAAGACTCAAGATAAATTACAGAATCAGTCTTAAAAATATCATTCAGTTTTTGACTTACCCGCAAGATATTTCATTTTTGCGGGTATTCAAAGTTGGCAAAATAACTCGTATATAACTCACTCAGCCAAGCGACAAAAACTCGTACGCGTGGCGAGAGCTGCCGATGCTGCGGATATAATGCAGAAACTGACATCTTCGGGATTTCCCACTCAGATAAAACCTGAACCAGACGCCCATTTTTTAATTCATTTGCCACATGGTAGTGCGGTACTTGAATTAAGCCAGCCCCTTGTAAGGCAGATAATACATAGTTTTCAGCATCATTTACCGCGATCCAGCTTTTCAAAAAATAATCTTGTTTTTTGCCATTCACCATCAATTCAAATGGATAATTCCGCCCGCCTGATGTCGAAAAGAAATTGACACAATAATGTGATAACAAATCTTCTGGTTGCTCTGGCGTTCCATGTTTATTTAAATAGTCAGGACTTGCACAAATGACTTGTGGCATATCGACCAAATGTCTGGCAATTAAAGTGGAATCATCTAAACGCCCCGCCCTCACCACGCAGTCTATGCCTTCCCTGATCAGATCAACCAAACGGTCACCCGTACTGATTACCAGTTCAATGTCGGGGTATAACTCGTGAAATTGATCTATATTGGGTAAAACAATTTTAGTCGCATGTGCACCGGATAAATCGACACGTAATAAACCACGGGGCTGAGCAATTACATTGCGTAAAGATGATTCGGCATCATCAAGTTCCGATAATATTTGTGTGCAGCGTTCATAAAATGCCTGTCCATCTAGTGATGGTCTTACATGCCGAGTCGTCCGTTCTAGCAAACGGCACTGTAAGTTATTCTCTAACTCCTTAATGGCATTACTTGCTGTAGCACGTGGGATATTTAGCTGATCGGCTGCCTGACTAAAACTACCCAGCTCTACGATGCGGGTAAAAAGTTGC
>NZ_POYH01000092.1:15503-17855 GCF_002899995.1 Acinetobacter sp. AKBS16
AGGTATCAAATTTATCCATGGTGCTCGCTTTTAACCCTACCTATTATTAATCTATATGGAATTATCTTATCCAATTTTAATGATTTATCCCATATTTCTATATTATTAAAATAAGCCATACTTACTCAAACAGGCAATCTAAAAATGAATATTTCAAGAAAAACAGCTCTGGTTACTGGCGCATCACGTGGTATTGGCCGTGCTATTGCAGAACGTTTAGCTCAAGATGGTTTTTATGTGATTGTTAACTATGCTGGTAATAAAGTGCATGCTCAAACCATTGTAGAACATATTATTGAGCAAGGTGGTCAAGCCTCAGCTATTCAAGCGGACGTTGCAAATGAACATGAGGTGAGCCGTTTGTTTCAAGAAGCAAAGGCCATTAACGGTCGGTTAGATGTGGTAGTTCATAGTGCCGGTATTATGCCTATGGCAAAAATTACACCTGAAAGCCTGCCAGATTTCGATAAAGTGATTCATACCAATTTACGTGGCGCGTTTTTAATATTGGCGCATGCGGCCGAAACGGTGCCAGATGGTGGCCGGATTATTGCGCTTTCAACCAGTGTAATTGCCAAATCTTTTCCGGCTTATGGTCCTTATATTGCTTCAAAAGCAGGTGTCGAAGGTTTGGTACATGTGTTAGCAAATGAGTTACGCGGACGCAATATTACTGTAAACGCCGTTGCGCCCGGCCCGACAGGCACTGACCTTTTTTACAATGGAAAAACTGAAGAGCAAGTGGCAGCTATTGCAAAACTTGCTCCATTGGAACGAATCGGGACACCTGACGAAATTGCTGGCGTAGTTGCCATGCTGGCTGGTCCAGATGGGCGCTGGGTAAACTCTCAAGTCATTCGTGTAAATGGTGGATTTGCTTAATTTTAAAAACCGTGCGGATTATTTTAATCTGTACGGTTTTTACTAAATAATAAAATTTCTTAAATCTATTTTATTTTAATAACTTTATAAAATTAACTAATACTAATTTATACAAAATATTCACCGCTCTTATTTATCAAAATAATATATATAAATAGATATTCCTTATTTTTGCTTATATTTAAAACCGCGTAAATTGAACCTTAACAATCTGAATCAAAGATAAGGATATATTCAATGAACGCTAAATTAAATACTGAAACTCCGCAAGGTTTTATCTCAAATGGTTCAAATACATCCTTTTCAGCCGAAGATATTCTTGCTAAAGCACAGCAATATGCACAAGAACACGAACTAAATTTTAGTGGTAGTTTATCACCTGTTGATGCATGGCAACTCGTACAACAAGGAGAAGCCGTTTTAGTTGATGTACGTACCAATGAAGAACGTAAATTTGTAGGTTATGTCCCTGAAAGTATTCATGTCGCATGGGCAACAGGCACATCATTTAACCGTAATCCACGCTTTTTAAAAGAACTTGAATCAAAAGTCGGTAAAGACAAAACCATTCTTTTGTTATGTCGTAGTGGCAACCGTTCAGCACAAGCTGCCGAGGCCGCATTTAATGCTGGTTTTGAGCACATTTATAACGTTCTTGAAGGCTTCGAAGGTGATCTAAATGAACAGCAACAGCGTAATCAGAAAAATGGCTGGCGCATCCACCAACTTCCTTGGCAACAAGACTAATACTTCAATCAATTTTCAGTGAATCAAGGAAAGCTTGTGACTCAATGGAACATTAATGCGGTTGTACAAGGTTTACAACAAGCAAGGCATGACTGGCGTCAGCAGCAACACAGGACCAAAGAATTTGGGGGCCGTGAACTTCCATCTAAAGAAGCTTTAAAGGCCATTTTAGATGACCTGTGCGGGATTTTATTTCCAATGCGTTTAGGCCCTGCCGACTTACGTCAGGAAACTGAAGATTCTTATATTGCCTATACCTTAAATCGGGTGCTAACCGCCTTACATGCTCAAGTACAACTGGCTTTAAATTATGAAGCAAAACGACATATGGGTCATTCAAGCCCAGTGCAGCAGCCACAAGAACTTGCTCAAACTATTGTGCAGGATTTCGCCAACACTTTGCCCTCTATACGGCGCCTTTTAGACGGCGATGTGCGAGCGGCTTATGAAGGTGATCCGGCAGCACATAGTGTAGATGAAGTATTACTCTGCTATCCGGGCATATTTGCGATTATTTATCACAGAATTGCCCATCAGCTCTATGCTCAAGTGCCTTTATTGTCACGCATTATTTCGGAGTTGGCTCACTCTGCAACAGGTATTGATATTCATCCGGGTGCACAAATCGGTAAAGGATTTTTCATTGATCATGGTACGGGTGTGGTGATTGGCGAGACTTGTGTGATTGGGGAACGCGTTCGTATTTATCAGGCCGTGACCCTT
>NZ_POYH01000092.1:17947-19031 GCF_002899995.1 Acinetobacter sp. AKBS16
GACCCTTGGAGCAAAACGCTTTGAAACCAATGATGATGGTGGTTTGAAAAAAGACTATATACGCCATCCGATTGTTGAAGATGATGTCGTGATCTATGCAGGTGCCACTATTTTAGGCCGTATTACCATTGGCCGAGGGTCAATTATTGGGGGGAATGTTTGGCTAACCCATAGTGTTGCTGCAGGTAGCCAGATTTTACAGTCACCGAATGAGTCTTATCAAAAAAATCATATTGCCGGTTAAAAACTATAGATGTGAAACAAATAGATAAGGAGATAAATAAACAAAGAACGTGCAGATTAATAAAATGCTTATTTCTAGTTTAAATATATTTTTATTTAGAAAATAGATAACTCATTAATAAGCTCAGTATTTAAAAATTTATAACGCGATTTTAATTTTAAAACCAGAACTAATTCTAGTTTATATGCATCCTAGAATTTTTATTTTCAAAAAGCCAATGTAATAAGGAAAAATGATTCATGGCGAAAAATACAGACAAAGCCCAACTTGCACTTGGGGACCATGCGGCCCGTCAACTGGCCAATGCAACTAAAACAGCTCCCCAGCTTTCTACAATTACTCCCCGCTGGCTGACTCACTTACTTCAATGGATTCCTGTTGAAGCAGGTATTTATCGCCTAAACCGTGTCAATAATACCGATGATATTCAGGTGGCTTGCACACAACGTGATGAAGCAACTTTACCTCAAACTTTTGTTGATTATGACCCAGAGCCACGCGAATACTTTTTAAATGGTGTATCTACTGTTTTAGATGTGCATACACGTGTTGCCGACCTTTACAGCAGCCCACACGACCAAATTAAAGAACAGCTTCGCTTAACCATTGAAACCATTAAAGAACGTCAAGAAAGCGAGCTTATCAATAACCCTGAATACGGTTTACTGGCAAGTGTGACAGATGACCAACGTATTTCGACTTTAAATGGCCCACCCACCCCTGATGATCTTGATGATTTGCTACGTAAAGTCTGGAAAGAACCGGGATTTTTCCTAGCACACCCTGATGCGATTGCAGCATTTGGCCGTGAATGTACACGCCGTGGTGTACCGCCTCCAA
>NZ_POYH01000092.1:19134-19716 GCF_002899995.1 Acinetobacter sp. AKBS16
CGGAATTCCACTTATTCCATCAAATAAAATTCCTGTAGAAGATGGCAAAACTAAAATCTTGCTGCTTCGTGTTGGTGAAAAGCGTCAAGGGATTGTTGGTTTGTTCCAACCGGGTCTTGCGGGTGAACAGTCACCGGGGCTTTCAGTACGTTTTATGGGAATCAACCGTAACGCGATTGCGTCGTATCTAATCTCGTTATATTGCTCACTTGCAGTACTCACTGATGATGCGTTGGCAGTATTAGATGATGTGGAGGTGGACAAATATCATGACTACCCAGTTAACTACAAGTAATCTGCAAGGTAGTCCAACAGGGCCTGAAGTGACTGGTGTTAACCCACCAGCCAACTTCCCTGATGAGTCCACCATTGCTCGACTTGCTAATGAGTTTTTTTCAGCAGTGCCAAGCTCAAGCAGTTCGACTTCTCCATCGGGCCTTAACTTGGACTTACCAGTCGGAGCACCACCGCACCCACCACAACCGGGTGAACCATTTTCTGCACTCAGTGGTCGTGCGCCCAATATCGCCTTTCAGAAAAGTCTCAATCCGGAATATCCTGAGCATATTCCAAATTTGCCCG
>NZ_POYH01000092.1:19773-20979 GCF_002899995.1 Acinetobacter sp. AKBS16
ACCCTGAACGCCGAATTGTAGCGTCTGCGCCTGTGGTTGGTGGAGCTAATTTGCCACGCCCACCATTTGAACCACATTTGCCAGAAGCTGCTCATAGTGAACCCAATGTGCCACGCATTGAACCAAGCTTGCCCACTGGTACAGGTGAATCACCTTATTATTTTTTAAATGATTTCTCTGCTCCGAATGCAATAGAACCATCTGTTAAAGGGGTTGAAGATAATTATTCGGTTGCACAGTCTTTTCAGTTGCCACATGGTGACCAGCTCAAGTCATTACTGACGGAAGATCGTTTTGCAACGAACACACCTACCCAAAGTTCAACAAGCTCTGCATTTTATTTTTTAGACTTGCCTCAAAGTGGACAAAGTTATAGTCACTATCAACCATCACAACCCACTTTTGTAGCAAGTAGTGCTCAACCACTCGATGTATATGCCATACGTCGTGATTTCCCAATTTTACAGGAACGCGTCAACGGTCGACCTTTGGTCTGGTTTGATAATGCAGCGACCACACAAAAACCGCAGCGCGTGATTGACCGGATTGCTTATTTTTATCAGCATGAAAACTCAAACATTCACCGTGCTGCCCATGAGTTAGCGGCTCGTGCAACCGACGCCTATGAGCATGCAAGAAATGTAGTTGCCCGATTTATTGGTGCACCCTCTTCTAAAGAAATTATCTTTGTTCGAGGAACAACCGAAGGGATTAACCTGATTGCAAAAACATGGGGTGAGCAAAATATTGGCGAAGGTGATGAAATTATTGTTTCTCACTTAGAACACCATGCCAATATTGTGCCTTGGTATCAACTCACTAAAAAAACTGGAGCGAAATTACGAGTCATTCCTGTGGATGACACGGGCCAGATTATTTTAGAAGAGTTACCAAAACTGATTAATGAACGTACTAAACTGTTGTCGATTACTCAAGTTTCGAATGCTTTAGGTACAGTCACACCTGTTGCTGAAGTCATTAAAATTGCCCATGCCAAAGGTGTACGCGTTTTAGTTGACGGTGCTCAATCTGTTTCGCACATCCCTACCAATGTACAAGCTCTCGATGCAGACTTTTTTGTGTTCTCTGGACATAAAGTGTTTGGGCCGACGGGCATTGGTGCGGTCTATGCAAAACCAGAACTACTTGAAAGCATGCCTGTCTGGGAAGGCGGCGGTAACATGATTCAGGATGTGACCTTCGAAC
>NZ_POYH01000092.1:21081-24552 GCF_002899995.1 Acinetobacter sp. AKBS16
CCAACCTGCACCAAACAAGTTTGAAGCTGGAACTGGAAACATTGCCGATGCTGTTGGTTTAGGTGCTGCACTTGAATATGTAGAAAGTCTAGGCATTCATAACATTGCTCGCTATGAACATGATCTACTCGAATATGGTCAAAATGCGCTGAGTAGTGTGTCTGGTTTACGCCTGATCGGAACGGCACATCACAAAGCCAGTGTGATGTCCTTTACTTTACAAGGCTATTCAACTGAACAAGTCGGTAAAGCTTTAAATCAACATGGCATTGCCGTACGTTCTGGCCACCACTGTGCACAGCCAATTTTACGTCGTTTTGGTGTAGAACAGACCGTGCGTCCGTCTTTGGCTTTTTATAATACAACTGAAGAAATTGATTTATTGGTGTCGGTGTTACATCAACTAACGCGTAATCGACGTACGAGTTAAATTTATTAAAAAAGACTGCTTTCGAGCGGTCTTTTTTATAATTAATTTGCCATCATTAAAATTCAATTTTTCAATGAGGAAACTATTAAAACTCAAATAGTCTTAGCACCACATTTACTCGAGCAAAAGTCGTCTGCAACCTGCGTAGCATCAAAAAGATTCTGTTTCTGTGAAACACTAGTTAAATGAAATAAGTCGACAGGTTTTGCAGATGACAATGCTTTTGCTTACTTTGAGCGAAACCAAAGTAAGTCCAGCCGAAGGCGACTGAAGAAATTAAAACTTTAAGCGATAATACTCTGTCGTGCTATGCAATAGTTCGCAGATGACTTTAGGTTGAGCTAAAAATTATTAGTGGTTATCACGGCGGAGTCTTACCGTTTTTGTCTCCAAAGAAAGTAGCTAATTCCATTACTTTTTTAAAAAAGTAACCAAAAACTTTCTCATCCACAGAACCTGTTCTCTGTTTTCATTTTTCAAAAAATATTGCAAATACATTATCTTTATAAATTATGGGCAGGCTGTAGATGAAATTTAGCACTAGCAAATGCAAGTATGGGCTCCGTTGTGCTAGTCTAAAAACTTGCAGATGACTTTAACCTGAGGAAATATCAATAGATATCCAACTTAATTAAACAAACTCCAAATCAATCTCAACGCAATCCCAATCAACAACACTCCCATCACCCTTTCAAAATAAATCCCAAACTCCAAAAATCTTTTACGTACGATAGGCTGTGCAAACAGTACACTCACCACCATAAACCAGATGGCATTGACCATACACATCCAAACCCCATAAAAAACCTGAACTTTCATTGGTGTGGTCGTACTTACAATCGTCGTAAAAATTGCCAGAAAAAAGATAGTGGCTTTTGGGTTCAATGCATTAGTGAGAAAACCCATTGTAAAAGCTTTAAATAAACTCGACGTATCACTGCCTGCTTGGCCATTAATATCAATAGTGGTATTCGGCTGGCTACGTAAACACTGCCATCCTAAATACACTAAGTAAGCTGCCCCCGCTGTTCTGATCAGTGACATGAGCCATTCGCTTTGCTGAATCAAAAAGCCAATACCAACAAGTGTATAAAACACATGTACTGAAATTCCGACACCAATACCAATTGCAGTCAGACATCCAATCAAATAACCATAACGTACACTTTGTCTTACCGTAATCACAAAATCTGGTCCCGGTAAAATCACCGCCATAAAGTGAATAAGAGCTAGCGTTAAAAACTCATGCCCATACAACTGCCACATAACAATTTAGTTTCCTGAAAATCACTTAAAAGATTGTATTGCGATTTTTTAGACGCGATAATCCAGTCAAAATCCAAATAACTTTTGCCTCATGAGCACAAATCAAAGTCTGGTTCTGTTAAATGAAATGGCGACTTTCGTTAAGGTTGTCGAGTCGGAAAGCTTTTCTGAAACTGCACGCCAGCTTGGTACAACACCTTCTGCTGTGAGCCGCGCGATTGCTCGATTAGAACGTGCTTTAGGCACCCGCTTACTCTATCGAACTACGCGGAAACTTCGCTTAAGTGAAAGCGGACAACAGGTCTATCAACGTTGCTTAGATATGGTGAATGCTGCACAAGCAGTCATGGAAAGTTCGGGCCAATTTCATGTCGAACCCGAAGGTATTATTCGTATGAGTGTTCCGAAAGCTGTGGGACATTTTATGATTCATCCGCATTTACCCGAATTTTTAGGACGTTATCCAAAAATTGATATTCAAATGCTTTTAGAAGATCGCTATGTAGATCTCATTGATGATGGCGTCGATTTAGCGCTTCGAATTACAGAGCAACCACCGGGTGGCCTTATGGGTCGAAAGCTGATTGATATTGATCACTTGGTTTGTGCCACACCTGAGTATTTGTCCAAGCATGGCACACCGAACCATCCTCATGATTTAAAGCAGCATGAATGCATTTACTTGGGTGAACAAGCCAGTGACTCAAAGTGGAAATTTCAACAAGGAAATAAATCGATAAGTGTTGCCGTGCGTGGTCGTTATGCTGCAAATCATACGGGTGTGCGTTTGAGTGCTGCATTACAGCATTTAGGTATTGCGAGCTTGCCGTACTTCGTTGCACGCCATGCTCTACAACAAGGCACCTTAGTTCAGGTTTTACCAGACTGGGATTTTAAAACCTATTACAGTGGTGGGCTGTGGTTACTTTACCCACCGACACGGCATGTCCCACCTAAATTGAGTGTATTGATTCAATATTTGGCAGATAAATTAGCAGCAGAGCCGACTTTAAAAATCTAGTCGACTCCTAGCTCGAGCAAATCCTATCTAGAGTCCTCTTTGTTAGAATTACTCAACCAATAGATCTTTTGGATTAATCGTATCGCCATAAACTGGTTTTAACGTTTTTTCATAAGCCTGATGAATCACACCTTCTTTTGCCAGTTTCTCTAAGTCTTGGTTCAACCAGTCCAGTAACTCTTTATCGCCTTTTTTCACTGCTGGTGCAATTAAGTCCTGCTCACCTAAATTGGTAATGCCAACGGTGTAATTTGGATTTTCTTTAGCCCAAGCTAAAACCAGCAAGTTATCATGTGCAAGCGCAGCACCACGACCATCTTTTAAAGCATCAAAAGTTTCAGTGTTTTGCTCATACTTTTGTAGTTTAATTTCAGGATGAGTCTTGGTGAAGAATGAATCAGCCGTTGTACCTTTGTTTACCAACAAAGTTTTATCTTTCAGTTGAGCTACATCGGTAATCGGATGGCTTTTAGGAGAGACCACACCTAGTGCCACTTTTAGGTAAGGCTTAGCAAAATCGACCACCTCTTTACGTTCTGGGGTAACGGTAAAGTTTGCAAAAATAATATCTACTTTATTGGCTTTTAAATATTCGACACGGTTCGCAGCTTCAGTTAAAACAAACTCAACTTTGTTTTCATCACCGAGCAGATCTTTAGCGACATGCTTGGCAATCTCTACATCAAAGCCTTGGTTTTTACCTTGTGCATCTAAATATCCAAACGGCGGTTTATCACTAAATACGCCAATTCGT
>NZ_POYH01000092.1:24620-26582 GCF_002899995.1 Acinetobacter sp. AKBS16
ACCACACCATTCTTTTTGATCTGTTCAATACTTGACGTAGTTTGTGTGGTATCGGCCGATTTTTCAGTAGACTGAGTTCCTTTATCACATGCAACCAAACCCAAACTCAGTAAAGATGCAGCCAAAATATGCTTCACGTTTTGAAATGTTAATGTTGTCATTATTTCACCCTATCGTTCTTGTAAAAGTCTTATTTAGAATCACAGCGCCTACTTTTAGGCACTGCTCTAGCGATATCGAAAATTATTGGCCTACGTCTAAAAACACATTCGGATTGACCGAGTCACCGTAAATTGGTTTCAAGGTTTCATCATAAATTTTCTTAATTTCACCGCTTGTTCTGAGCTGCTTGATTTCAGTATTGAGCCAATTCAATAATTGGGTATTGCCCTTTTTAACTGCTGGTGCAATAAACTCTTGATCACCAATAGACTGAATACCTGCAACATAATTTGGGTTCTTCGCGGCCCATGCCAAAGCATACGTACTATCTTGTGAAATTGCGTCACCACGACCGTCGGTTAAGGCTTTAAAAGCATCCGAGTTTCTTTCAAACTTGAGTAAATTCACTTTCGGATAATGCTTGGTAAAGTAAGTATCCGAACTTGTGCCTTTATTTACGATTAAGGTTTTACCTTCTAATTGGGCAATGTCAGTAATCGGCTTGGCTTTAGGCGAGACAATCCCAAAAGCCCCTTTTAAATAAGGCTCGGCAAAATCGACAACTTCCTTACGTTCAGGGGTTACTGTAAATGTCGCGAACACCACATCGGCACGATTTGATTTTAAAAACTCCACCCGATTTGAAGCTTCAGTCACAATAAACTCAACTTTCTTTTCATCACCAAGCAAATCTTTAGTCACCCGTTTTGCTAGAGCCACATCAAAGCCCTGATTATTCCCCGCACTATCTACATAACCAAACGGCGGATCATCAGCAAAAACGGCAACGCGTAAAACCCCATTTTTTTTGACTTGTTCTAAAGAATGGTCTTCTTGAGCATTACTTGCCTGTTCAGTTGATGGTGTTTTACTACATGCAGTTAATAAAACCCCAGCAACGGCAAGACTGCTTAATATTTTTATTGAATTACGTTTAAACATTCACTTCCTCATGATTCAAATAATAAAAATTTAGTACGACAAAATATTTAAGAAAGCTTTCGCTCGTTCTGTTTTTGGCTGTTCAAAAAATTCTTCTGGTGAAGCCTGTTCAATAATCTTGCCCTTATCCATAAAAATAATGCGGTCAGCAACCTTACGGGCAAAGGACATCTCATGTGTCACAATCAACATGGTCATTCCTTCATTTGCTAATTTGAGTACTACATCGAGCACTTCCCTAACCATTTCTGGGTCAAGCGCAGCGGTAATTTCATCAAGTAAAATCACTTGAGGTTGCATGACCAATGAACGAACAATGGCAATACGCTGTTTTTGTCCACCTGAAAGTTGTCGTGGATAATCGAGTTTTCGCTCATATAGCCCGACTCGCTTTAACAACTCATCTGCTACTTGTTCTGCTTCATCGCGGTGACGTTTTTGTACTTTAAGTGGCCCGAGCAAAATATTGTCAATGACGTTCATATGCCCAAATAGCTCATAGTTCTGAAAAACCATGCCAATTTTTTGACGAGCATTAGTCCAGTCCACGTCTTTACCAAGCACACCTGAGCCAGTTAAACGAATTTCGCCACCCTGAATCGGTTCTAAGCCGTTAATACAGCGCAATAAGGTACTTTTACCGCAGCCCGATGGGCCTAAAATAACAACCACCTCTCCTTGTTCTACATCTAGATCAATGCCCTGTAAAATATGACTTTGTGCAAATGATTTCTGTAATTGTTGTATCGATAACAAAGGCATAATTACTCCCAGACCTTTTCTAAATGTGCCGCCAAACGAGATAAGGGATAGCAAATCAGAAAATACAAAATAAAAATAAAACCATAAATCCAAAGA
>NZ_POYH01000093.1:0-627 GCF_002899995.1 Acinetobacter sp. AKBS16
CTACGCCAAGAGGGTTATCACCGCCGATACCACCAGTAATACCAGCGATGATGTCAGTTACTACACCAAGCGGATTGTCACCACCGATACCACCAGTTACGCCGCCGATAGTACCTGTTACGCCACCAAGAATATCAGTAACAATTCCAGTCGCTGTTGAACCATTCTGAATAAGTGTTCCTAAAATACCAGTTGCATTTTCAGTAGCACCTTGAATATCGCCACCGACTAAATCAGAAACAACTTCAAGAGCACCATTGACTGTGTCACGAGACGTTTCGAAAGTTAATGTGCCAAGGTCTGCAATTTCAGAAACTGGATGCTCAGCTTGAGGTAATACACCAATAATAGTGTCGGCTACTGTATCAATACCCGTGTTAATAATTTCAGTTTTTAGGCTTTCAACGCCTTGAAGAATATCGATACCGCCTTGAACAACATCAATAACTGGAGAAATAGGAGATGTACCGCCACCAATAATGCCACCGGTTACGCCGCCGATAATATCAGTTACTACGCCAAGAGGGTTATCACCACCAACACCACCAGTTACACCGCCAATAATATCTGTAATCACTTCAAGTGGGTTGCCATCAACACCGCCAGTTACACCACCGATAATATCTG
>NZ_POYH01000094.1:0-609 GCF_002899995.1 Acinetobacter sp. AKBS16
CCAGACCACCTTGATCCGGTGTAGATGGATCATTGTCATGATCGGTCTTCAACAGGCTATCTTCAGCATTAAGCGGAGTACCATTACGATCAACCGTTTCTGCCTTAACGGTCAATTCGCCATCGGCAAAGCCTGCTGGCACTTCTGCTGTATAGCTGCCATCAGGATTAACTGTGGCTTTCACCTGCTGTTCCAGCGGATTGCCTGACTGGTCCTGACCGGTAATGGTTAAGGTCACTTCACTACCCGGTGCTACATCTGTGGTCCCACCTGTGATATGGCCCTGATCGTCAACATCTACTGTAATTGATCCATCAACGCGGTCCAGACCACCTTGATCCGGTGTAGATGGATCATTGTCATGATCGGTCTTCAACAGGCTGTCTTCTGCATTGACCGGAGTACCATTACGATCAACTGTTTCTGCCTTAACGGTCAATTCGCCATCAGCAAAGCCGGCCGGCACTTCTGCCGTATAGCTGCCATCAGGATTAACTGTGGCTTTCACCTGCTGTTCCAGCGGATTGCCTGACTGGTCCTGACCGGTAATGGTTAAGGTCACTTCGCTGCCCGGTGCTACATCTGTGGTCCCACCTGTGATATGGCCCT
>NZ_POYH01000095.1:0-771 GCF_002899995.1 Acinetobacter sp. AKBS16
TTTAGGTGGTGCTGGTGGTGCAGCAGTTGCAAGTGACCGTCGTCACCGTACAGAATCTGCAATTGGCGGTGGTTTAGGTGGCGGTGCAGGTTATACTGTTGGTAAAAGCATGGGTGGTACAAACGGTGGTTACATCGGTGCTGCTTTAGGTGCAGCAGGTGGTTCTGCTTTAGGTAATAAAATTTCTAAAGACCGTGATGCAGACCGTTCTTCTAAGTATTGGAAGAAAAAACACCGTCATCATCGTCACTAATTACCGTGATGAAATCAGCTTAAAAACACCTTCGGGTGTTTTTTTATAACTAAAAATTTTGGTTTCTAGGATAGTTGTTCATAGTTTATCCATATATTAATAGAAACAATACAAAGCAGACACAAAACTATCGTATCAGCATGTGCCTTCTTCATAATTTTCTCGAAATTTTTAATTACATTTAGCTCAAGACATAAAGATTGCTCGTTATTGAAAAGAGCATGGAGTTCCACAATGAAAATGAATGTTTGGTTAGCAAGTGCATTAATCGCAACAACATCTATGGTTACAGTTGCTCATGCAGATAATGGTACCCGTGTAGCGGCAACTTCTGCTCTAGGTAGTGTAGTAGGAACAGCAATCGGTAAAAGTATCGGCGGTACATCAGGTGCAACAATTGGTGCAGCTTTAGGTGGTGCTGGTGGTGCTGCTGCAGCAAGCGACCGTCGTAACCGTACAGAAGCGGCTATTGGTGGTGCTTTAGGCGGTGGCGCAGGTTACACCGTTGGTAAAAACAT
>NZ_POYH01000095.1:845-1553 GCF_002899995.1 Acinetobacter sp. AKBS16
GCGGTACAAATGGCGGATATATCGGTGCAGCAGTTGGTGCCGCTGGTGGTTCTGCTCTAGGTCGTAAAGTTGCCCAAGATCGTAACTATGATGACCGTTATGACCGTCGTTATGATCGTGATGACCGTAGATATTATGATGGTGATCGCCGCTATTACAGAGGTGGTAACTACCGCCATGACAACGGTTTACACCGTGGTTGGTACAAACATCGTTAATTTATATATCAATCTAAAAAGGCACCCTAGTGGTGCTTTTTTATTTTAGGAAGAAAGCCATATCGAAAAAAAACGATATACATTAGCTTCTTTATATCGTATTATTTCGATATAACGTTTTCCGAGAATATCGCATGCGATCACTTCAAGATACTAAATTTTCAATTTTGGAGCTTGCCTCTATACGTGATGATAAAACTATTGAGTTTTCATTACGTCATGCACTAGAGCTTGCCCAACATGCAGAAAAGTTAGGTTATGACCGTTTTTGGCTTGCAGAACATCATAATATGGATGGAATTGCGAGTTCGGCAACAGCTGTTTTACTTGGTTTTATCGCGGCTCATACCCAGCGCATTCGCTTAGGTTCAGGCGGGATCATGCTGCCAAACCATGCTCCCTTAGTGGTTGCAGAACAATTCGGTACATTAGCTACTTTATATCCAGACCGTATTGAGTTAGGTTTAGGTCGCGCTCCAGGTACAGATCA
>NZ_POYH01000095.1:1659-25614 GCF_002899995.1 Acinetobacter sp. AKBS16
ACCATGCGTGCCCTACGCCGCGGACATCAGGAAACAGAAGATCAATTCCCGAGAGATGTTGTAGAAATCTTGCAATATTTCAAAGCACCTCAAGTGGGCCAGAAGATTATTGCGACACCTGGACAAAATACTCATGTACCTGTCTGGTTGTTAGGTTCAAGCTTATTTAGTGCCCAGTTGGCTGCAAAACTTGGTTTACCCTACTCATTTGCATCACATTTTGCACCACGTATGCTTGGTCAAGCCATTGAACTTTATCGTGAGAATTTCGAGCCTTCTGAATATCTAGATAAACCTTACGTTTCAATGGGTGTTCCAGTTGTCGTTGCAAGCACAGATGAAGAGGCACAGTTCTTGGCAACAAGTGCTTATCAACGTGTATTAGGATTAATTCGTGGGGAAAGCCTCAAACTTAAGCCACCAGTTACATCTATGCAGGGATTATGGAACACGGCAGAACAACTTTCTGTTGAAAACTTCTATACGATGGCACAAATCGGTTCAGTTGAAACAGTACGTTCGGGTCTGCAAAAACTTCTGGACACTTATGAAGTCGATGAGTTTATTTTTACTTGTGATGTATACGACACAGCTAAACGCTTAGATAGTTTCACCCAATTAATGCAAGTAAAATCAGGTAATTAATATATACGCGACATCTCATGTTTGAATCTATATCAAGCATGAGATAACCACCTATCTGAAAATACTTTACCCAGACTCCTTGCTTGGTTATTTATATTAAAACGATAAAAATCATCATAAATGAAAACCAAAAGGACTTTTGGAAAATGAGTATTGACCTTAAAAATAATGTCGCTAAATCAGCTATTTTTCAAAATACAGTTGAGGATTTTGAGGCCTTCACTGGTCAAATTCTGCCATCAAATAAACTTAAAGAATTTGATTTTTCTCATTTAAATGTAGCCATTATTGGAACGGATCAGGAGACCGTAACGCATTTAGAAAAAATCTGCCAACAGGCAAAATTTGTAACGGTATTTCAAATTACGCCTCACTTTATTTTACCTCACAGTCAAATCGGTATACATCGATTAATTATCCATCCACTTATTGCCAAGAACCGGAGGTTATTTAACAATCGTGTTAAAAGCCTCTTAGCTTTACGTTTTCTTGAAACCCAAGTAAATGAAACATGGCTTAAACGACTTTTGACGCCCAATACCGCACGGGCAAATAAAACATTTTTTAAATCGGATAGCTACTATACGGCACTGCAAAGAGCAAATTGCAAACTACAAACTTGGCCGATTGTAAAAGTTACCGATACAGCCATTTATAGTATGGATGGTACTCAACGACCTGTTGATATCATTATTAGAACCACACCTTAAAAATAAAAAAGCATGGTTGATAGACCATGCTTTTTTCACTCATTTCAAATCATATCGAGTTAAATACCCCTGCTCATCATAATGTAAGATGATGCGCTGAGACTTTTGTAATTCTGATAATGATTCGGTACTGACCATAAATTGTGAGGCCAGCAACTCAACAGAGCTATTCGGAGCTTTGCTGCGGCGATCATCTCCATGAAATCTAAGCCAGTTATAACTTGCCCATAAAATTAAAATGAGCGCGCTCAGACCTATTAACAGAAGTAAATGCAATAAAGTTTTCACTTCTGAAACATGATCTACCCACACATAGTCATAGATGAGGTGCCCTTCAAAAATCCATAAGAATAATGAAACGAGTGGAAAAAGCAGCCACATTAAACAAAACCAACCTATTGTTTGTAAGGTATAGTTTGCAGTTTTATTTTTCACATATTCAGGCTGATCAATATATTCAGGTATATCTAAAACTTCTACGTCGATATTTGTATCATTTTTCATGAGTGATCTCCACGGAAGCCTCGATCAGGGCTTACCCAACGAGCACGTTTTTTGGTGTTAAATATAGTTTTGGGTACTGCAACAACACTGGTAAATAACGTCAGTAACCAGAAAAATAATGGATACCAAATTACCCAAAAATAATTTCTAAAAAGCCGACCACGATCATAACGATGATCTATCCATAAACTTACTAGAAATTGAACAAGACATGTTCCACCTAATATCACGCCATACCACTGCGGCATAAGTGAATTAATTTGAAATTGTTGCGGTAAAACCACAAACAATCCCACAAAAAATAGAATAAAAATCATAATCATCACATATGACCAAATAATGCTGACTAAAGCTTCGAGCATTACTGGCCACATACGGCGCAAGCGGAGTTTGAACATTTTCGGAATATATTCTAATAATACCTCTACCCCACCTTGTGCCCAGCGTAAACGCTGTTTCCAAAGGCCTTTAAAGGTTTCCGGCATATAGATATAACAAAGTGCTTGAGGAATATATTGAATGTCCCAATGGTCCATTTGGAGCTTCCAAGAGATATCAATATCTTCCGTAATTTTGTCATCAGACCAAAAGCCCACGCGAACCAAAGCAGTCTTTCTAAATGCTGCAATTACACCTGATACTGTAAAAATACGGCCATATGTTCTTTGTGCGCGCTTAATCAAGCCAATAATTGAAGAGAACTCGCCAACTTGTAATTTACCTAAAATACTTGAGCGATTTAAAATTCTAGGATTACCAGTTACAGCACCAATTCTTGGAAAATTTAAAAAAGGCTGCATAAGCCAAAGTACTGCATGAGGATGTAATAAAGCGTCTCCGTCAATACACACTAGATATTCGTATTTACTTACTAACACTCCCGATCTTAAAGCTACGGCCTTACCTTGGTTTTCTGCCAGGTGCACAACTCTTAATCGGGCATCTTGAGCTGCCAGTTCATCAAGAATTTCTGCAGTGCTGTCACTACTTCCGTCATTTACGGCAATGACTTCAAAATTCGGATATTTTGTTTGTAATGCATAACGAATCGTTTGTCGGACCTGAGCTTCTTCATTAAAGCAAGGAATAATAATACTGCACCCTTCACTTGATGGCTCAGGCAGTTGCTGCTCATGATATTCCCTTTTAAAGAAAAACCAGAGACCTCCTACCATCCATGTCCAAGCCATCAACAACGGATATAAAAAGGCAAAAGCAAATAAAATATCGAGTAATACTTTCATTACTTTTTCCCCTCAGTCGCAAGACCTGCAAAGGGCTGATACATGACCGAACTCGAATTTAAACTAATCGGGTTATATAAATATTCATGAACATTTTTTGAGTTTTCATTGGTATAGCCATCAATACCAAATTTCTGAATACCTATGCGCTGAATATTGAAAAGACCTTGTTTCACTTCTTGCCAGGCATTTTGCTGACTATTTTCGGGTAATGATAAAGTCAGCATAATGCGCTGTTTATATTTCGCATCAAGCGTATTTAAAATTGCTAATACGTGATTAAACTGTTTTTGCTTACCCACTATATTGAACTTAAGATTTACTAAATCATGTTGGGATAACAGCGTTTTTAAAAGCGTTGGTAAATTTTCAATATGTTCAAAATCAGGTGTAAGCAATAAACTAAACTGAGCCTGATTACTCATGTTTAAATAAGGCTTCACAGCCTTTTGAGTAAGCTGGCTCACATATGTAAGCTGTTTTAATTGGTCAGCACAGGCATTTTCTTTTATTGTTGTGCTTTGCATAGCACAATTTAAAGTGGTTCCAGCATTAAGTTGAATACCACTTAAATTACTATTGAAACGTGCGATATCCTTCGCTAAATCTGCCACCAAAAACGGTTTATTTTTTTGAGGATATACAGGCAACTCTAAAATAACCGACTGTCCGGCACGAGTTTGTGCCTGCCATAAAGTTCGGTTCAAAATATCTTGCTGGACGCTTAGTTGATTTGTTGGGAAATAAGCAATGTCATACTGCCCATCGCCATCTTGATCATCTAAAGGTTTCAATATCAATGTGTTATTTTTTAAGCTATAAAGCTTGGATAACAATAACCCTAGTTTCTCATCTGACTGAGTATTAGTTGAAGCAGCTAACTGTTTTAAGTCCATACTCACAAAGTGGCGAGGTTGCTTAAATAAATCTAATTCTTCAAAGTTGAGAATATTGATCATACCCTCTGTTAATTGCTCAGCTGTAGGATTATTAGTGACCAAACTACGTTTAAAAGTCGAGTCACTCACCCTATTCATTCCATCACGTCCTAAACTGAAAGAAAAAATAAAGCCTGCTTCTTGAGACAATTTTTCTAATTGCTCATTCACAGCGCCATAAGGCCAAATAATTGCCTTAGGTTCAACACCCACTTCTTTCTTTAAAACGGCGTATGATTTTTTTAAGTCCTGCAAAATACGTTGTTGATATTCTGCATCCGTTTCATAACGCTTTTGTGATTTTAAATACGCGTAAGAAGTCGCAGCAGGCTGTTCATTCCCTTGAGGATTAGCCAATACTCCATGATGCAAATCATCACTATGACTTGCAAACTCGGCTAAGCCCGAAGCTTGCATTTCTCGCACTTGCTTCCAATTGACTAGATTTCCTTGCCCATAAGCTTCATAGCCAGCTTGTGTATTCCCATTTAGCCAACTGGTCGGAAGTGCAAATACTGCTGGAATCTGATATTGCTTAAGTAATGGAAATACACGGCTATAACTACTTAAAGCGCCATCATCAAAAGTTAACAAGATAGAGTTATGAGGTAATTCCTTACCTTGTTTACGCGCTTCTTCAATATCTTTTAAGCGAATGGGCTTCCAGTCAGATTGACTTAACCAGTCAAAGAACTGTGCTAAATTTTTCGTTTGGATTGCATAAATATCCCGATCACCTTCTTTTAAGACATCATCTCTCACATCATGAAAGGTTAAAGAAACCGTATGATTTTTTGGTAAATCTTTTTCTATCTGGGCATATGCAAATTGCAGAGGCAACAATGTTGAGACCAAGGCACAGCCCAACATTTTCGACAATAAATTATTCATTAAAAACGCCCTTCAAATCCAAAAATACCGTAGGTATGTTGTTCATCATGACCATCGTAAGGATGGTATTGCCAACCAATTCCATAATTGAGCTGCCATGTCCGTGATAGCTGCCATTGATGTTGATATTGCAAAGAGTAAGTGGGTTTAGCAGAGTAATCGGCCTGTTTATAAAGGCCTACACCCGCTTCAAAATGCTGTTTAAATGAACGCTCATATTCACGCCAAGTCACCCAGTCATGACTTAAGTTCAACTCGGCACTGTAATGCGAACTTGGGCTAAAATAAGCTGTTTGATCTTGGCTATTACTGCCGTAAAAACCACGGACAGTGCCATACGTAATATGATGAGGTGCGTCGAATAGTCTTTCACGCCAAAATGTTGAAAATTCCTGTTGTTTGTTACCATCACTAATATCAGTTAAACCGTAACTCGCGCCAATCTGGCGAGATTCATCTTTTTGCCATGTAACAGCAGCTCGGTAAGATTGACCATCCTCCCCTGCATCAAGGGCTTGTAAAGGAATGTCAGCCTGACTGTTATATTGCAATTGATACTGCCAATGGTCATTTAGCCATTGGGACCAATCAAGAAGGACTCCTGCTTGTCCACCATCCGTACTTTGCGACACAATTGCCGACAATGCCTTACGGTTCGCCTGCCATTCTGCTCCGACCCCATAACGTTGGTCATGCACATCGCCAAAACGGTACTCCCCATAACGATCTTGATGCCAAGCGAATAAACGATAATTATCCTTAATCCAAGGGCTATTAAGACGCGTTTCCATTTCACGGTCTTTTAAACCATTCTGCCCACTTACAGTATCGCGACCGTCGGCCTTACTTTGGCCCCAAGTGGTTGAGTGTGAAATTGTGGCTCTATTACGATCTTCTAATTCTTTTCGACTTTTAATAACCCCACTATCATCAGGGTAATATTGCACTAAGTTTTGAGTCGTTTTTCGCCATGTCGGAATATCACCTAAAGCTTGAGCATTTTGCATTTCATTAATGCGGGTGTCTTTAGCAATCGGATCTATACCATTTAACCGGGAAATTGTTTTTTTTGCCTCTAGCGGTTTTTCTCTCCAACGTTCTACACGCGCAAGATTATTAATCAGGCTCTCATTTGCAGGCGCCTGCTCTACTTTTTTTTGAAAATGCTTTTCAGCTTGATCCAGATGATTAGCGTAGGCTAAATGCATTCCTTGTAAAGCAATATAATCATCACGATCAGGATGACTGGTTTTATCTACACCCTTAGCCTGACTATATTTATAAGTTGGAATAAGCCGATCAACTTCAGCGAGAAGTTGTTCAGCTTCCTTATATTTTTCTTGTTCAATATAAGAATAATACAGTCCCGTATAAACGGTCATATCCGGATAATTCTTTTCGGTTAAAAGCGTTTTATAAGCAAACTCGGCCTTTTTCGGTTTTTGCTCCGCCAAATAACTATCTGCAATTGCATGACGTACATATGCCGGTAATTTTTCGAGTGGAATATTCAACTGGGTGAAATTCTCTATAACTGCTTTTGAACGCCCTCTAAAATCTAATCCATATAAATAATCGTAATAAAACCGTAAGTAATTAGGATCGGAAGGATTCATTTGCTGATGCATTTTTTGTCCTTGCTCCAGCACTTTATCTAATTCAGCAAAGCTTTCGGAATCGGCTAGTCCTTCACGATTTAAATATTTATATCGAGCAATTGCATTGTTGATATGTTGAGAAAACTCACTAACTTGTAAAGTCTGCAGCATTTGCACTGTTTTTTCAGTTTTTTCGCTCGCTTGCAGCAATTGCTGTGCCTTCTTATATGAGCCAATAGCAATTAGATCGTAAACATATTCTTGTAAAACGGATGAGGATTTTGGTTGTTGTTGATAAGCATGCTCAACTGTAGCTAAAGCATCTACTGGTAAATTTATTAAACGATAAGCATATGCAACCCGTACCAACTGATCAGCAGTTAAACCTTTAATATCGATCTTCGACAACTGATCTTTAGCATTCGCCACATCTTGAGCTTCAGCATACAAAACCGATAATAAAATACGCCCATCAACTGACTTTTGAATATTGAACTTATTTGACCAGTCAATTGCAGTTTTAAAATGCTTAAAATCACGGAAATTTTGAATTAAAGGTAACTTTGCATATTCTGGAAAGTCTACATAATTAATATTTACCAAAAACCGTGAAAAATTCGTAAGATCCCTTTTTTCACTTGACATAATAAACAGATAATCAGCAAGCAGCTTTTGATCATGCGGGTATTTATTTAGCAATTGATCTAGTTGAGATACAGCTTGTTGAGTTTGTCCTGCTCTATAATTTTGAATAGCTTGCTCACGCAATACATCAACCTGAGCAGCGTATAAATGAATTGGCAAGAGATAGACCAATGAAAAAACACATTTCTTTAGCATTTTGAGAATCGAATAGTCCCATATCGAGATGGGAAAGTATAGTTAAAAATGTGACACACATCACAATAATCAAATAACTAGCAACTTTAATCACAAATGATAAATATGGAGAAAAAAAGTATTTGTTTTTTTAAAAGCCACCTAAAAACAAACATTTATAAAAATATAGATTATTCTTTTATATACATTTCTTTTCAAAATTATTATTTTTGAATATATTTAATTTGCACAAAACACACTTAACATTAACCAATCAAAAACATTTTTATATAAATGGTTTTATATTTAAAACTTTATTTTTAATTTGTTTTATATTTAAAACCATTCAATTTAATCATATTAATAAAGTTTAAATTGAATGGTTAAAATAAATAATTGACTTAATTAACCAATACGGCGTTTTAAACCTGTCATTTGTAAAATACGAGTAGAAATTTCTTCAATCGACATTTCAGTAACGTTTAAGTATTTAATTCCCTCAGAAATATAAATACCTTCAATAGCTCGCAACTCCATCTGACACTGGCTAAAACTTGCGTATCGGCTATTCGCTTTACGTTCACTTCGAATCGCAACCAAGCGCTCGGCATCAATCATCAAACCAAATAATTTACTGCGGTGCTCTCTTAAGACTGCCGGTAAACGATTATCGTCTAAATCTTCTTCGGTTAAAGGATAGTTAGCAACACGGATACCAAATTGCAAAGATAGATAAATAGAAGTCGGTGTTTTCCCGGAACGAGACACGCCAATTAAAATTAAATCGGCTTTGTCATAATGGCGGGTACGTGCTCCATCATCATTATCAAGCGCAAAATGAACAGCATCAATCCGGGCCTTGTAATACTCCGAATCGGTCACGGCATGAGTCTGTCCGACTAAAGTTGTAGGCGGGGTTCCAAGCTCCTGTTCCAGCTTACTAATTAACCCTTCAAACACATCCAGATTAACCGCTTTAGCCGTATTAATAATTTCTCGCACATGCGGATCGACCAAAGTATCAAATACTAATGGCAGGCAACCATCTCTGGTCTGACACTTGTTAATCTCGACCACCACTGCCATTGCGGCCTCTTCAGTGGTGATATAAGGCATGATGTGAATATCAAAATCTACGTTAGGAAATTGGGCTAATAACGAATGTCCAAGGGTCTCGGCAGTAATCGCAGTTCCATCAGAAATAAAAAAAACACTCCGCTTAAATTGTTTACTTTCTGACATTAAAATTCTCCTTAAACATTTGTCTTAGTGCTATATAATCTTTATAGTAAACTGATCTTACATGACTGTCGCTTAGTAAAATTCTCAACTAAGCACTTTATTTTTTAATTTCATGCCAAGATAGACATTAATACTGCAAAAGTGGAGTGAAAACTTTGGAAGCGCGCGTAATCGGTCTAGAAAAATTAGGGAAACACGATGTCGAACTCGTAGGTGGGAAAAACTCATCTTTGGGTGAAATGATCAGCCATTTATCAAATGCTGGTGTATCGGTACCTGGTGGTTTTGCAACAACTGCTGATGCCTATCGTGAGTTCTTAGACCAAAGCGGTCTTAACGCTCGAATTCAAGCAGAACTTGCAGAGCTTAACGTTGACGATGTAAATGCCTTAGCAGAAACTGGCGCTAAAATTCGTCAATGGATTGTAGAGACTCCACTTACACCTGGCTTAGAACAAGAAATTCGTGAAGCATTTGCTGCACTTTCAAATGGTAACCCAGATATTGCTGTTGCTGTTCGTTCGTCTGCTACTGCAGAAGACTTACCGGATGCATCGTTCGCCGGTCAGCAAGAAACTTTCTTGAATATTCGCGGTATTGATAACGTATTAATTGCTGTAAAAGAAGTATTTGCATCATTATTTAATGACCGTGCTATTGCATATCGCGTTCACCAAGGTTTTGAACACAGTCTAGTTGCGCTTTCTGCTGGTGTTCAACGTATGGTTCGCTCTGAAACTGGCGCTGCAGGCGTAATGTTTACCCTTGATACTGA
Organism: Acinetobacter sp. AKBS16; assembly: GCF_002899995.1. Classification (NCBI taxonomy): domain Bacteria; kingdom Pseudomonadati; phylum Pseudomonadota; class Gammaproteobacteria; order Moraxellales; family Moraxellaceae; genus Acinetobacter; species Acinetobacter sp. AKBS16. The sequence goes on from NZ_POYH01000095.1 coordinate 11,026, forward strand.
GTCTGGCTTCCGTGATGTTGTATTTATTACTGCATCTTACGGTTTAGGTGAAATGGTTGTACAAGGTGCCGTTAACCCGGATGAATTCTATCTTTCTAAACCATTATTAAATGCAGGTAAACACGCGGTATTACGCCGTAACCTTGGTTCTAAGCACCAGAAAATGATTTATGGTGAAGAAGGTTCAGCGGGTAAATCTGTTGTAGTTGTAGACGTTGAAAAACAAGAACGTCAACAATTCGCGTTAAATGATCACGAGTTACAAGAGTTAGCGAAACAAGCGCTTATTATCGAAAAGCACTATGGCGCTCCAATGGATATCGAGTGGGCAAAAGATGGTGATGATGGTCAAATCTATATTGTTCAAGCTCGTCCTGAAACTGTAAAGAGCCGTCAAAATGTCGGCACCATGGAACGCTACCTACTCAAGCAAAAAGGTACTGTACTTTGTGAAGGCCGTTCAATCGGTCAACGTATTGGTTCTGGTAAAGTCCGTATTGTTAACTCAATTAAAGAAATGGACAAAGTACAAGACGGTGACGTACTTGTATCAGACATGACTGACCCAGATTGGGAACCAGTAATGAAACGTGCTGCTGCCATCATTACTAACCGTGGTGGCCGTACTTGTCACGCTGCAATTATTGCCCGTGAACTTGGCGTACCAGCAATCGTAGGTTGTGGTAACGCAACTGAAGTATTGACTGATGGTCAAGAAGTTACTGTTTCTTGTGCTGAAGGCGACACTGGTTTCATCTACGAAGGCGCGTTAGATTTTGAAGTTCAACGTAACTCTATCGAATCTATGCCTAAACTTTCATTCAAAATCATGATGAACGTAGGTAACCCTGACCGTGCCTTTGACTTTGCTCAAATTCCAAACGAAGGTATTGGACTTGCTCGTCTAGAGTTCATTATTAACCGTATGATCGGTGTTCACCCTAAAGCTCTTCTGAACATTGAAAGCTTGCCTCGCGAAACTCGTGCTGCGGTAATGACCCGTACAGCTGGTTATGCATCACCTGTAGAATTCTATGTTGAAAAACTAGTTGAAGGTATTGCTACACTTGCAGCAGCATTTGCTGATAAACCAGTTATTGTTCGTATGTCTGACTTTAAGTCAAATGAATATGCGAATCTTATTGGCGGTAAGTTATACGAGCCAGAAGAAGAAAACCCAATGCTTGGCTTCCGTGGCGCAAGCCGTTATGTTTCGGACAATTTCCGTGACTGTTTCGAACTTGAATGCCGCGCACTTAAAAAAGTTCGTGATGAAATGGGTTTAACTAACATCCAAATCATGATCCCATTCGTACGTACAGTGTCTGAAGCGAAACGCGTTATTGAGTTATTAGCTCAAAATGGCTTGAAGCGTGGTGAGAATGGCTTAAAAGTCATCATGATGTGTGAATTACCAACTAATGCATTGTTAGCTGAACAATTCCTTGAACACTTCGATGGCTTCTCTATCGGTTCTAACGACTTAACTCAGTTAACACTTGGTCTTGACCGTGACTCTGGTATTGTTTCTCACTTGTTCGATGAGCGTGATGCTGCTGTAAAAGCTCTCCTTTCAATGGCAATTCATGCTTGTCGTAAAGCGGGTAAATATGTCGGTATCTGTGGTCAAGGACCATCAGACCACCCTGACCTTGCAAAATGGTTAATGGAGCAAGGCATTGAATCAGTATCTCTTAACCCTGACTCGGTTTTAGACACATGGTTCTTCCTTGCTGAAGAAAAAATCAAGCAAATCTAATTTGTTATAAAAAAAGACCCATCCGTGGGTCTTTTTTCATCTTTAGAATAGAGAATTTTTACTTATGCAAATTTACTTGGCACGTAATAATCAACAAGCTGGGCCTTATACCTTAGAACAACTAAATCAAATGTTGGCAAGTCAACAAGTTTTGCTTACTGATTTAGCTTGGCATGAAGGCATGACAGAATGGAAAGCTTTAGGAGAATTAACCCAAGGTAAACTTGTATATCAACCTACTGGTTATTCTGCTTTTTCAGCAAATACAAATACGCCTTATAATGAGACCATTCAGCACATTCGTGTAGAAACTAAAACACACGAGCTTGCTTCAATTTCGTCTCGTGCTCTTGCAAAAATTATTGACTTATTACTTTGGCTACCTATTGCAGCTATTCCGTCTTTTTTCTTTAATGAAGCTCAATATAAACAACTTTTTGAGTTACAAAAACAGATGCAATCTGCAGAAGTTGCATCAACTAAAGCAGCTGAACTTCAACAGCAGCTTTTTACCCTTATTCCTATAGAAGCTTGGCATACAATGCTACTTTATGTCGTCATAATGCTCGCTATTCAAGCATTTTTATTGACTAAGTTTGGGCAAAGTATTGGTAAAAAAATTGTCGGAATTAGAATTGTCGATGCCGAAACCAATGGTAAAGTTAATTTAACGCGTATCTTCCTTCTAAGAAGTGTCGTTTTCATTATATTAAACTTACTATTTATGCCTATTAGTACAATTATTGACTATGCTTTTGCATTAGGACAAAAGCGACAAGCTCTACATGACAAAATTGCAAGAACAAAAGTGATCAAATGATAGTAAATGACTCATTCATTTAATGTCTAAAAAAAAGGAGGCACCTCGCCTCCTTTTTTCCATAGAGAGTTGATATTTAAATAAAAGCTCTGTTGAAATTAGATACCCTACAAAAAAAATCGGGTTTTAAAACAATTATTTCAGACGACTTTATGTGTAGCTTAGTTTGTCGATATGAGGCATAATGCCCTACAACGTAGCGGTGTCACATCATTGAGAAGTCTAATTTTTAAGACTAGCGTTCTCAATCATGCGACACTTTAATCGCTATCCCATATTTAATTAGGGAATGGGACTCTTCACCGAGGTTGTAAAATGAGACAAACGATTTTAGCTGTATTGTCTTTATCAACGCTTGCCGCACTTTTGACTGGGTGTGGTGGTGATATGGTACTTCTAAACTCTAAAGGTCCAGTTGGTCAAGGTCAAAGTGACCTTATGATGACTGCGATCTATTTAATGTTACTTGTGGTGATTCCTTCAATCATCATGGCATTATGGTTTGGTTGGAAATATCGTGCGTCAAATAAAGATGCAGACTATAAACCTACATGGGCACACTCAACTGCAATTGAAGTTGTAGTATGGGGTATTCCTGTCATTATTATTGGTATTTTAGCTTGGTTAACTTGGTGGGGTTCCCACAAGTATGACCCATACCGTCCTTTAGAATCAGATAAAGCACCTTTAACTATTCAGGTTATTGCTGAACAGTTCAAGTGGATTTTTATTTATCCTGAACAAAACATTGCGACTGTTAACGAAGTACGTTTCCCAGAGAAAACTCCGTTAAGTTTCAAAATCACTTCTAACTTCACGATGAACTCATTCTTCATTCCACAGTTAGGCGGTCAGATTTATGCAATGGCAGGTATGCAAACTCACCTTCATTTGTTAGCAAATGAAACTGGTGTATATCGTGGTTTCTCTTCTAACTACTCAGGCTATGGTTTCTCTCAAATGCGTTTCAAAGCGCATAGCGTTACAGAGCAACAATTCAACGAATGGGTAGCGGCTGTTAAAGCAGGTAATGGTACAACTATTAACCCAGAAGCAGTTCAAAAAACTACGCTTGACCAAGCTGAATTGGCAACCTTACGTGATGGCGATCGTTCTAAGCACCAAATCGAGCATTTAGTAAATCGTGCTAAAGCTGCTGGTGATCAAGAAGCGCTTGCTAAAGCAGAAGCGATGAAACCGTTCCCGACTAAGCCACACCCTGTGACTTATTACTCTTCAGTTGAACCAAAATTGTTTGAAACAATTATCAACCACTATATGAGTAACTATCATGGTGCTGACCACTCTGCTGCACATACAACAGCAGAAACTCATGTTGCAGCTGAACACGCTGCTCAAGGGGAATAAGACATGGATATGATTTTTGGTAAATTGGGTTGGGACTCTATCCCGACAGAGCCAATCGTACTTGTCACCATGGTCTTTATGGCACTTGGTGCAATTGCTGTGCTTGGCGGTATCACCTATTTCAAAAAATGGGGATATTTGTGGAAAGAATGGTTTACAACTGTAGACCATAAAAAGATTGGTATCATGTATATCATCGTATCTGTCGTCATGCTTTTGCGTGGTTTCGCCGATGCGATCATGATGCGTTTACAACTTTTCCTCGCTAAAGGCGGTGGTGAAGGTTATTTACATCCTGACCATTACGACCAGATCTTCACCGCACACGGTGTAATCATGATCTTCTTCGTAGCAATGGGTCTAGTTGTAGGTATGATGAACATCTCTGTACCTTTACAGATCGGTGCTCGTGACGTTGCTTTCCCATTATTAAACTCTTTAAGCTTCTGGTTATTCGCTGGTGCTGCTGGTTTAATGATGCTTTCACTTGTATTAGGTGAATTTGCTGCGACTGGTTGGATGGCTTACCCTCCTCTGTCTGGTATTCAATATTCTCCTGGTGTAGGTGTTGACTACTATATCTGGGCACTTCAGGTTTCTGGTCTAGGTACGCTTTTATCTGGTGTTAACTTCTTCGTTACCATCATCAAAATGCGTGCGCCTGGCATGAAATTGATGGATATGCCTATTTTCACGTGGACTTCACTTTGTACGGCTGTATTAATCATTGCATCTTTCCCTGTATTAACAGGTACTCTTGCGATGCTTACATTAGACCGTTACTTCGGTTTCCATTTCTTCACAAATGAGCTTGGCGGTAGCCCAATGCTTTATGTGAACTTGATCTGGACATGGGGTCACCCTGAAGTATATATCTTGGTATTACCAGCATTTGGTTTATACTCAGAAATCGTTGCAACCTTCTCTCGTAAAGCGTTGTTCGGTTACAAGTCTATGGTATATGCGACAATTGCAATTACTGTATTAGCATTTGTTGTATGGCTTCACCACTTCTTCACCATGGGTGCTGGTGCGAACGTTAACGCGTTCTTCGGTATCATGACCATGGTTATTGCGATTCCTACTGGTGTGAAAATCTTCTCTTGGTTATTCACCATGTATAAAGGTCGCATCACCTTTACTACTCCAATGTTATGGACGCTTGGCTTCCTTGTAACATTCGGTATCGGTGGTTTAACTGGTGTACTTATGGCTGTTCCACCTGCGGACTTCCTTGTACACAACTCATTATTCTTGATCGCTCACTTCCATAACGTAATTATCGGTGGTGTGGTGTTTGGTATGTTTGCCGGCATCATTTACTACTGGCCAAAAATGTTTGGTTGGAAGCTCAATGAAGCATGGGGTAAAGCTGCATTCTGGTTCTGGTTCTTCGGTTTCTATTTTGCATTCATGCCACTTTATATCCTTGGTTTCATGGGTATGACTCGTCGTTTGAATACATATGACAACCCTGAATGGGACCCATACCTTGCGATTGCATTATTCGGTGCTGTTCTTGTTGCGATTGGTATTGCATGTTTCTTAATGCAAATCATCGTTGGTTTCTTACAACGTCACCAAAACATGGACTACACAGGCGATCCATGGGATGCTCGTACACTTGAATGGGCTACTTCTTCCCCTGCTCCATTCTATAACTTTGCTCATGAACCAGATGCAAGCGGTATTGACCGTTTCTGGACTGACAAAGAAAACGGTGTAGCATACGCACGTAATACTAAATATGAAGACATCCACATGCCGACTGACCGTGCTGCTGGTTTTGTCATTGCAATGTTCATTACTCTTCTTGGCTTTGCACTCATCTGGCATATTTGGTGGCTCGTTGTTGTTTCATTCGTTGCAGCTGTTGTTAGCTTGATCGTAAGCTCATTCACTAAGAATGTTGATTACTATGTTCCAGCTGCAGAAGTTGAGCGTATTGAAAACGAACGCTATGCTTTACTTGAAAAACACTTGAAGAAGGACTAAGGAAATGGCTGAAGTACTTCATCACGACAACCACGGCCATGATGGTCATCATGAACATGATGATACTGATTTAACGGTCTTTGGTTTCTGGACATACTTGATGAGTGACTTGATTCTTTTCGGATCACTCTTCATTGCGTTCGCTGTATTAAGCAGTCATGTTCCACCAGGAACTCCAAGTGCATATGACCTGTTCCATGAATCATTAGGCTACGTGTTAACTGAAACATTTGCCTTATTGATTTCATCGGTGACTTTCGGTTTTGCGGTACTTGCATCTTATAAAAAGAATGTAAATCAAGTGATCACTTGGTTATTTATTACATTCCTTTTTGGTGCAACCTTCATCGGGATGGAACTCTATGAATTCCATCACCTTGTAGAAGAAGGTCATGGTCCAACTCACAGTGCTTTCTTATCATCGTTCTTTACTTTGGTAGGTACGCACGGTATCCACGTAACTTCTGGTTTAGTGTGGATGTTGGTATTGATGTATCAAATCAAAACTAAAGGTTTGACTTTACCGAATACACGTCGTCTTGCTTGCTTAAGCTTGTTCTGGCACTTCCTTGACATCGTTTGGATCTGTGTATTCAGCGTCGTTTACTTACTGGGAGTTCTCTAATGAGTAGTCATGAGCATAATGCTGCTGGTGCGTCACACGGTAACTTTAAGCAGTACACTGTTGGCTTTATTCTTTCTGTCATCCTTACCATCATCCCATTCGGGATGGTGATGGCAGGTGGTTTCAGCCGCGGTCTTTTGGTTACAGTGATTGCAATCACTGCCGTTGCTCAGGTTCTTGTACAACTTGTGTACTTCTTACACATGAATACATCATCTGAACAACGTTGGAATATGATTGCATTTATCTACACAATCCTATGTATCGCTGTACTTTTAATCGGTTCTGTGTGGATTATGAATTACCTTCACTACAATATGATGATCTAAACTGATTGTCATGTTGAAAAAGTATTTATTCCTGACTAAACCAGGAATTCTCTTCGGTAATTTCATTACCACCTTGGGCGGCTTCTTCTTAGCCGCCCAAGGCTCTATAGACATCTTATTATTATTGCTCACTCTCATTGGAACAACATTAGTTGTTGCTTCAGGTTGTGTGGTTAATAATGTTATAGATCAAGATATTGATACAAAGATGCAGCGCACTCAAAACCGTGCACTCGTTAAAAAAACCATCTCTCCTACTGTTGCGCTTGTATATGCTTTCGTACTCGGAGTAATGGGTTTTAGCATTTTGTGGTTTGGTGTAAATGGCTACGCATTTTTGTTTGCAATGATTGGTTTTATTGTCTATGTCGGTTTTTATAGTTTGTGGACTAAACGTACCTCAATCCATCAAACCGTCATTGGTAGTATCTCCGGAGCGAGCCCTCCTGTTATTGGTTATACAGCAGTAACTCATCAATTTGATGTGGCAGCCTTGCTTTTGTTTTTAGCATACGCTTTATGGCAAATGCCTCACTCTTGGGCAATTGCAATTTATCGTTTTGATGATTACAAAAATGCGGGAATTCCTATCTTGCCTGTAGCACGTTCCATTTATCGCACGAAAATTGAATGTGTAATCTATATCCTGTTGTTTGCAGCTGTTTTGAATGGGTTATATTGTTTTGGCTATACCAATGTATTTTTCTTGATTACCTTTAATGCTTTGACCGCATACTGGTTTTATTTATCAATTATTGGATTTAAAGCCGAAAACGACCAACTTTGGGCTAAACGCTTTTTCCTTTACTCAGTAATCTTAATTACTTTGCTAAGTTTAAGTTTTAGCTTTACCTATCAATCCCCTGCTCCAAATCTTCCTCTCTTTTAATTAAGGGAGGATTTCCTCCTCTCTCAAATAACTTTTATATTTCTCATCAAAAGATTTGTTTTTAGTCTAATTTTTACCTATAATTCAGCCTTCGCATTTTTTGCGACGTAGCTATTTATATTTTTAGCTATGACTCCTTGCTTCTAATTTTATTAGGGGCTGTTTAAACCGTAAGGAGCTGACAATGCGTCATTACGAAATCGTACTTTTGGTACACCCAGACCAAAGCGATCAAGTTGTAGGTATGGTTGAACGCTATATCTCTCAGATCAAAGAAGCTGATGGTCAAATTCACCGTTTAGAAGATTGGGGCCGTCGTCAATTGGCTTACCCAATTAACAAAATTCACAAAGCGCACTACATTCTTATGAATGTTGAATGTGGTCAATCTACGCTTGATGAGTTAGAAGAATTATTCCGTTATAACGACGCGATCATTCGTAACCTTATCATCCGTCGTGAACACGCAATCACTGAAGAGTCATTGCTTGCTAAGAGTGCTGAAGAAAAGCGTGCGCGTAAAGCTCAACGTGAAGAAGCACAGCAAGTTGCTCAAGAAGCTGAATAAGGAGAACATCAATGGCACGTTTTTACCGTCGTCGCAAGTTCTGCCGCTTTACAGCTGAGAATGTTGCGTACATCGACTACAAAGATATCGATACTTTAAAACAGTACATCACTGAAAACGGCAAGATTGTTCCTAGCCGTATCACTGGTACTAAAGCTCGTTATCAACGTCAATTAGCGCTTGCTATCAAACAAGCTCGCTACTTGTCTTTGATTCCGTACACTGACAACCATAAGTGAGGTGATCTGTGGACGTTATCTTATTACAACGCATTAAGAACCTTGGTAAATTAGGCGATAAAGTATCAGTTAAAGCTGGTTACGGCCGTAACTTCCTTATCCCTCAAGGTAAAGCAGTTGCAGCTACTGAAGCTAACACTGCTGCTTTCGAAGCTCGTCGTGCTGAACTTGAGAAGCAAGAAGCTGAAGTATTAGCTGCTGCTCAAGCACGTGCTGAACAATTGAACGAAGTTAACATCGTTATCACTGCTAAAGCTGGTGACGAAGGTAAACTCTTCGGTTCTATCGGTACTCGTGACATCGCTGACGCGTTAACGAATGCTGGTCTTACAGTTGACCGTGCAGAAGTTCGTTTACCAAACGGTGCGCTTCGTCACACTGGTGAATTCAACATCGCAATTCAATTGCACCATGATGTTGTTGCAGAAGTTCTCGTTACTATCGTATCTGAGTAATTTCTCATCAAAAAAAGAGCATGCTTACGCATGCTCTTTTTTTATCTCTTAAATTTAAGCAATAAAATTAGATATATTAATTCCTGATCAGTTCTTCAGTTTAATTGGTTTTTTAATTAGGTAGTTTATTTAGTTTTGTTTTAAGATAGTTCTCGGCTTAAAACCCTTTTTGTGTACACATTTTATCATCAGGTCTAATTATGTCTCAGGCGAATGCCACTTCTTTAACCCTTTCATCTCCAACAGAAAATAAGACGAGTGAATCAGGCCAACTTAAAGAGTTTCGCACTCCCCCACACAATTTAGCCATTGAGCAAGCTGTACTTGCTGCGCTGATGACCGTTGCTGAATCTTTTGAACAAGTCAGTGACTTACTCAAAGAAAATGATTTTTATGCCACTCGTCATAAATATATTTATCGTGCAATTGAAAAATTAGCACAGGAAAACTCACCGTATGATGCGGTTTTGGTCAACGACTGGCTTTTAAAACAAAACTTACTCGATGCGATTGGCGGTGAAGAATATTTGATGCAGCTTATGGCTGACTCACCTTCGAGTTTCTATAATCTTGAAACTTATGCGACTAAAATTAAAGAATTTTCTACACTACGCAGTATGATTAAGGTAAGTACTGAAATTTTACAAAATGCTTATGACACAAAAGGTCGAGGTGTAAGTGAAATTTTAGATTTAGCCGAAACAAGTATTTTCTCTTTAGCAGAACAACATAACAACAATAAAAAAGATTCTGGTCCTAAAGCAATTAGTTCTGTAACTGCCGATGTAATTAGTAAACTTGATGAACTTTCAAAATTAGACGGAAATATTACTGGTTTAACGACTGGCTTCTTAGAGCTCGATAATAAAACTTCTGGTATGCAACCGGGTGATTTGATTATTGTCGCAGCACGTCCGTCTATGGGTAAAACTACTTTTGCCATGAATTTGGTTGAAAGTGTTTTGCAATACAATAAACTCCCAGCTCTCGTCTTCTCTATGGAGATGCCAGCAGACTCTATTGCGATGCGTCTCATTTCAGCTATGGGTAAAGTGCATCAAGGGCATTTACGTTCAGGTAATTTGGATGCTGATGAATGGACTAAAGTAACGGGTACCATTCTGCAACTTCAACAAATGCATTTGTATATTGATGATTCCTCTGCCCTACCACCTACTGAAGTTCGTGCCCGAGCTAGACGTATCGCAAAAATGCATGATGGTAAAATCGGCTGTATCATGGTCGACTATTTACAGTTGATGAAAGTTCCGGGCATGGGTGACAACCGTGTTGGTGAGATCTCGGAAATTTCACGTAGCTTAAAAGCTTTAGCTAAAGAAATGAACTGTCCTGTGATTGCACTATCTCAGCTTAACCGAAGTCTGGAAAACCGACCGAATAAACGCCCAGTAATGTCTGACTTACGTGAATCTGGTGCGATTGAACAGGATGCCGACTTAATCATGTTTATTTACCGTGATGAAGTCTATAACAAAGAATCGAAAGAAGCAGGCACCGCAGAAATTATCATCGGTAAACAGCGTAATGGTCCAATTGGTACCGTTCGCCTTGCCTTTGAAGGCCAATATACTCGTTTTAGTAATCTCTCTCCTGAGTATTACAGCCAATATGATGATGAAGAATAAACTCTATCTCTAGCCCAAAGGAGTAAATGAGGGTGCGTCAAGCAACAGTTTATATTGATCGCCAAGCGCTTCAATATAATTTAAACCGTGTCAAACAACTCGCAGCAAATTCAAAAATCGTAAGCATGGTAAAGGCCAATGCATACGGACATGGAGTCAAAGACTGTTTAGCAGCCTTAAATGCCTCAGATGCCTTTGGTGTAGCCTGCCTACAAGAAGGATTAGAAATCCGTGAACTTGGTTTCGAGCAACCAGTTACTTTAATTGAAGGGGTATTTTCTGAAGATGAAATGCCCGTCGCAATTGAACAAAAATTTGAATGCGTCATTCACCATCAACAACAGTTTGAATGGTTAATTAAACACAAACAAGCATATATTGCCCAAGGCTTAAAAGTATGGGTTAAATTAAATAGCGGTATGAACCGTTTAGGTTTTAAAAACCCAGAAATTATTGAAGTGATTAAGACATTAAAGTCTGAAGGTTTTACATGTGTACTTGCTATGCATTTTGCAAATGCAGATGTAGACCACCCTTTAAATGAACAACAAAAACAGCAATTTTTGCATATTAAAGAAACTTGCGATCCAATTTTAGCATCATGCTGTAATTCAGCTGCCATCTTTAAATGGCCAGAACTAAATTTTGACTATGTACGTCCTGGTATTATGCTCTACGGCGCTTCACCTTTTGCAGATAAAACAGTGCATGATCTTGATTTGAAACCTGTCATGACTTTTACTGCAGAAATAATAGCGTTAAACCATATTGAAGCTGGTGAACACGTAGGTTATGGCTCTACTTTTTGTGCTCAACAGGCTATGGATATCGCCATTGTCTCTATTGGCTATGGTGATGGTTATCCAAGAGCTTATATTAAGCAAAATTTTGTCGCTATTGATGGCAAACTTTGCCCAGTTGTGGGCCGTGTAAGTATGGATATGATTGCGATTGATGTCACAAATACTCAAGTAAAACTTGGCACCCAAGTTGAACTTTGGGGAAATTACCGTTTAGTTGATGATGTGGCTGAAGCAAATGGCACAATCGGCTATGAATTACTTTGCCGTCTAAGTTCTCGCCCAGTCCGTCAGGGTACTTAAAGTTCACTAAATAAAAAATCCAAGCACTGCTTGGATTTTTTTTGAATAAATTTTAGCGCCAATAATCATCTGTAGGTTTTGGCATTTCCTGTAAACCACGGCGTAACGTATCTGACCATTGACGACTAATTTGTGAAAAATATGGATCATCTTCAGTAATTCGCTTACCCATAGGGATCACAAAACTATCTTTACTATAAACCAATGCATCTAACGGCAAACCAACAGAGACATTAGAACGCAATGTAGAATCAAATGAAATTAAACTACAACGAAGAGCATCATCTAATGGCATCGCATAATATAAAGCTCGATCTAAAATAGGTTTGCCATATTTACTTTCGCCAATTTGAAAGTAAGGCGTATCTGTGGTGGCACAAATAAAATTGCCTTGCGGATAAACATTATAAAGCTGCATATCTCCGCCTTTGATTTGCCCACCCACTAAAATACTACAGGCATAATTCATTTGTTCTTGGGTATCTGAACTGATATCTTCTAAAACGCTTTTCAAGGTTTTACCGACTAGATCAGCCACCTCAAACATAGTATTAATGCTATATAAATTAGGCTCTTGTTGCAAAATAAGTGCATTTTGCAAATGCCCGATAACCGCTTGTGTAGTTGCTAAATTGCCTGCTGTTTGCAAGGCAATAAACCGCTCTCCCGTTACTCCAAAAGTATGCAGTTTACGGAACACAGAAATATGATCGACCCCGGCATTAGTTCGAGTGTCACTTATAAACACCAAACCCTGTTCCAATCTCAGCGCACAACAATAGGTCATTTCGTTCTCTTTACATTCAACAAGCCAGCACTTGAACCACAGACATCATATTTTCAGTACCACCTTTTTCTCGCACTCCCCTAATGGGCGCAACATCGAGATAGTCCCGACCAACAGCAAGATAAATATGATGCTTTGGTGTAAACAATTGATTGCTCACATCAAAACAATACCACTGATTATCTAAAAATACCTCCGCCCAAGCGTGACTGGCAAGGTGTGGAGAATTTTGATCAAATAGATAACCAGAGACATAACGTGCTGGTAATTGTAACGCACGGCACATAGCGATTAAAACATGTGCATGATCTTGACACACCCCCTGACCTGCCTGAAAGGCTTGCGTAGCCGTTGTATGAACAGATGTACTATCCGGTTGATATGGCATCTTTTGCAGAATATTTTCACTGAGCAAAGCAATATGTTGTCGATCTTTGACAGTTACAATTCTCTGGGCAAAATCCAACATTTCAGCATCATATTTAGTGGCCTCTGTACTTTGGAGAAATAGATTTATTGGTATAGATACATCTACTCCTCCTATTTCTGTATTTAGAAGCTCTACAATACCTTGTGCCATAAAAGTAAGGTGCTGATACTCATAACGCTGGCTAGCCGTTATCCAAATATTATTAAAAATATCTCTTTTGAGCGTCTTGTCACCAGGCACGCTGATTGCCCAATTCATAACATGTTGATGCAGCGATGTTTGAGGCATCATCTTGATATACTGAATACTGTTTTTAGCAGTTTCAGTATAGTTATAATGCGTTTGATGATTAACCATCAATTTCATAATTATGCCTCGAACATATATTCCAACTGCTGGGTAAAATTATAATAAGCTTCCCAATTTGGATGATCTTTTAATAATTGCCATGGTTGAGTTAATTTATTCCACCCTAAGTCATTCAGCTGTTGAAGTAATTGTTCTAACTCCTGCAAGAGCTGTGTAAGGTCTTGCTGAAAACGTAGTTGTATATCAAATAATTCTATCTTTTGTCCTAAATGCAGAAATAACGCTATATCTTCATGTTCAGTATCAAGTATTTGATTACATTTCGCTAAAGCCTGCTTTAATGAATCAGGATGAGCTTGGACTCCCTTAATCGCATGATTTAATTCTGCATAGGCATTTGAAGATAATATTCCTCTTAACTCTTGGATATTATCTTTAGCAATAGCGAACTGATTCAGTAATGAATATGTTTGTTTCGTATCCAACATATAGCAATTCAGTAATTCTGCTTGATCAATGACTAGCCCAAATGCTGCTGCAAATTGGGCTGCTTTAGCATCATCTGTAAATGGTAAATGTGATACAGCAAATTGAATTCGCATTAAATAACGACCCAACCAATAAATGTGGTGCGCACTCGAATTGAGTAAAACCATAAATTTCCTCTTTAACCAACCATTAAGAATGTAGCGTTTCAACGACCCATGTATCTTTAATACCTCCTCCTTGTGAGGAGTTAACGACTAAAGAACCTGCCTGCATGGCTACTCGTGTTAAACCTCCGGGCACAATTTCGGTCCGATAAGGAGAACTGAGTACAAACGGGCGTAGGTCGATGTGGCGCTCAGCCACCCCTGCTGTAGTTAAAGTCGGTGCAACCGATAAAGCCAATGTTGGCTGGGCAATATATTCATGCGGCGTAGCAATCAGTTTTTGTCTAAATTCATCAATTTCACATGAGCTTGCTTTAGGACCAATTAACATGCCATATCCACCCGATCCTTGAGCTTCTTTAATGACCAATTGATCTAAATGAGCCAGTACATAGTCCAGATGTTCTTTCTCACGGCACTGGTAAGTAGGTACATTCTTTAAAATGGGTGTTTCACCCAAATAATATTGGATCATCTGATCAACATATGGATAAATCGATTTATCGTCAGCTACTCCAGTGCCGGGTGCATTGGCAATCACTACATTTTTTTGTAAATAAGCAGACATTAAACCTGCCACACCTAAAGCACTATCAGGTCTAAATGCAAGTGGG
>NZ_POYH01000095.1:25715-29720 GCF_002899995.1 Acinetobacter sp. AKBS16
TCTAAAAAATCATCATCTAAACGGCGATAAATCACATCAACCTTTTGACGGCCGCGAATCGTTTTTACAAATACTTGATCATTTTCTACAAATAAATCGCGATTGGTGACCAGTGGCACATCCATTTCACGTGCTAAAAAAGCGTGTTCATAATAAGCACTGTTAAAACGTCCTGGCGTTAAGACCACAATAAAAGGCTGATCAACCTCAGAATTTTCTTGAAGTATTTCTTTTAATAAGCTTGGATAGTGTTCAATACCTTGCAGATTGTTAGCAGCACAGAGCTCAGGCATGAGTTGTTGACTAATATTCCTGCATTCAATCATATAAGATACGCCAGATGGTGTTCTTAAATTATCTTCAAGTACAAAAAACTCGCCTTCACTGTCACGAATAATATCTATTCCGCTAATTTGAGAATAAATTTTGCCTTTGAGCGTGTGTTTAAGCATATGGGGCTGAAAAGCCTCATGACAAATAATCTGACTTTCCGGAATTAATTGCTCTTTTAAAATATGTTGACCATGATAGATGTCATCTAAAAAATAATTGAGCGCTTTAACTCGCTGTGCGCAGCCAGCTGCGATTTTTTCCCACTGTTTTTTTTCAATAACCCTTGGAATGAGATCAAAAGGTATCGTTCTCTCCACTCCTTCCTTATCACCGTATACGTTAAATGTAATGCCGTGATAGAGAAAATGTTGCTTAGCCTCCGCATTTAATTGTTTCAACTCATCCAAAGTACGAATGCTCAGCCATTGTTCAATTTTTTTAGAGGCCACACCGTTAGATGTTGCATCATCTAACATCTCATTAAAAAACTGTGATTTTAGTTGTTCAAATAGGTTCGACTGTACGGAAAGATTTTCTATAAACGAAGTTTGGTTAAGTAATGCGTTGGTCGCCTGTTCCTGTAAAAAATAATCAATATCGGCTTGTAGGTCTTTCTCTTGTTCTGACATAGCAACCTCGTCTTATCATTTATCTATATTTCATTTTTAAATAAGCAATTTCAGTGCCACTTATATATCTATAATGCTTATTGAATATCATTGTTATAACTTTCTTCTAAATTTTAGCATTGATTGTAAAAGCTGCTATAAACCGAATCTGACAAACTTGCTAAATCTGTAAAGTTTTTTTATTGTGTTGACACCAAAGCAATTGGATATAGATGTATTACGCTTATGTCTGTAACAGAAAAAGAAACCTCAAATAGTTTATATCGCCAATGGCAGATTCTATCTCGCCTTCCTACCGGTAAATGGATCGGAACTCGAGAATTGCAAGAAATGCTTGAGCGTGAAGGTATTGAAATCAGTTTAAGGACTATTCAGCGTGATTTAAACCAAATTGCTCAGCGTTTTCCAATTGAAAGTAATAAAGCTGTACCTCAAGGCTGGCGTTGGCAATCAGATGCACCAATTCAAAGCTTACCGCATATGACAAGCTCTCAAGCTGTAACTTTTATGATGGTTGAGGAACATCTCAAACATTTACTTCCACCCAGTCTACTTGATGAGATGGGGCCTTGGTTCGATTTGGCAAAACGTAGTCTATCTACACAAAATAATGTAAGACAGTGGATTAATCGTGTCCGTATTGTGCCAGCAAGCCAACCTCTTATTCCACCTGTAGTGGACCGTGCCGCTCAGCAGGCAATTTATGAAGGTCTACTACAAGACAAACAGATTGAGTGTGTCTATCGGGCCCGTGTAAATCAAGGCGAAGATAAAACTTATATTTTAAATCCTCTTGCTTTGGTCCAAAAAGGTGCTGTGATTTACTTAATTTGTACGCGCCATGATAAAACTGAAGTACAAACATTTGCCTTGCACCGATTCAAATCTGCTAAAGTTTTAGAAAGTCGGGCTTTACACCCTGTCAATTTCGATATTGACCATTATATTGACTCAGGGGCTTTAGGTTTCAGAGTAGATTACAACCAACCCACTGAATCTATTCAGCTTACTTTAACCATGACCGAGCAAACTGCTAAAACTTTTTATGAAAGTCAGTTAAGTAAAGATCAGACCATTACCCCAATTGAAGAAAATATTGTCGAAGTTACGGCGACCGTTCCATTTACGTCCCAACTCGTATGGTGGTTACGGAGTTTTGGTAAAAAACTGCTTCATATTGAGCCAGCCCAAGTACACAATGCTGTGCGAGAAATTGAGCCTGATAGCAAATAATCAGTAGATATAAAAAAGAGAACCATATGGTTCTCTTTAGATTTTGAATTGTAATTTTCTTAATTTTATATTGGCATTTATACTTTTATTTATTTTCAGATCAATATGTTTTCCCCCACCAAAAATGATCTGCTCTTTCTTTTGCGCTATGTTGAACATGAGCATTGGCATGCCATTTCATATCCATTGTAGCGAATTGATTTCATTGTCATGTTTAAAGCCCTCTTGTTTGAACGTGAATTTAATATAACTTTCGCTTTAAAACTTGTGAAATAAGAAAAAAAGGATGCAAAATCTCTTTTGATGCTTAGGAAAATTCCAGATATTTTTTGATCAGAAAATAAAAAAGCCCAGTCTTAACCGGGCTTTTTTACACGCTTAAATAATTAAGCCGTTTTTTTCGTCATATTATTTTTACGAATCGTGATCATTACAAGTTGAACAGCAGCTGGGGTAACACCAGGAATACGGCTCGCTTGAGCTAATGTTTCCGGGCGAACTGTTTTCAACTTCTGAGTAATTTCGCGAGATAAACCTGAAACGACGTCATAATCAAAATCAGCAGGAATTTTAGTTTCTTCAAGACGTTTTAATTGAGCCACATCTTCATGCTGACGGTTGATATAACCTTCATATTTAACAGCAATTTCAATTTGCTCACCGACTTGCTGTGATACTTCAGAACCTGTAAGTTCCGCAATTTGGCCAAAATTAATATTAGGACGTTTAAGCAAGTCAATCGCACTACATTCTTTACTTAAATCAGCACCTGTCATTTCAACAAACTTTTTACCCATTGGGTTGTTAGGTGCCGCCCATAAATGTTGTAGACGAGATGTTTCGCGCTCAACAGCTTCCATTTTTTCGCAATAAGCTGCCCAACGAACATCATCAACCAAACCAAGCTCACGACCAATAGTTGTTAAACGTTGATCGGCATTATCTTCACGTAACATCAAACGATATTCCGCACGTGAAGTGAACATACGGTATGGCTCTTTCGTACCTAGGGTAATCAAGTCGTCAACCAATACACCCATATAAGCTTGGTCACGTTTAGGTGTCCATTCTTCTTGTTCCCATGCACGGCGTGCAGCATTCAAGCCTGCAAGTAAACCTTGGGCACCAGCTTCTTCATAACCGGTAGTACCATTAATTTGCCCTGCAAAATACAAGCCGTTAATTGCTTTAGTTTCTAGGGTAAATTTCAAAGCTTGCGGGTTGAAATAGTCATATTCGATTGCATAACCCGGACGTAAGATATGGGCATTTTCCATACCGCGAATCGAGCGCACAAGTTCAAACTGAACATCAAATGGTAATGAAGTCGAAATACCATTTGGATAAAGCTCATGTGTATCAAGGCCTTCTGGCTCTAAGAATACCTGATGCGAGTCTTTATCAGAGAAACGATGAATCTTATCTTCAATTGAAGGACAGTAACGTGGACCTACCCCTTCAATAACACCGGTATACATTGGTGAACGGTCTAAGCCACCACGAATAATGTCATGAGTTTTTTCGTTAGTATGCGTGATATAGCAGTTCACTTGTTCTGGGTGCATAGACACATCACCCATGAACGACATTACCGGAGACGGGAAGTCGCCTGGTTGTGGTGTCATAATAGAAAAATCAACTGAACGTGCATCAATACGTGGAGGTGTACCTGTTTTTAAACGGCCTACTGGTAATTTCAACTCACGAAGACGCTGAGCAAGAGCAATAGAAGGAGGATCACCAGCACGACCGCCGCTTGATTTCTCTAAACCAACGTGAATAACACCGCCCAAGAATGTACCAGTAGTTA